>SLOR01000343.1 GCA_007132395.1 Bacteroidales bacterium | reverse complement strand
TTTTGCTGGGGGCTTAAATGGAACTCAGTATTTCCCTCTTGGTCAAAAACAAAAATGCCATCTTTTTGAGTTAGAAGATATAGCTTTCCAAATTTAAGATACGCGCTTTTGATTCTTGGGTTTTTGGTCTGCAAATGCTTTTTAATTTTTTTTATAGAATTCTCATCACCTTCTCTGAGAGGAACAAGCCATGGGGAGGATCTTGTTATTGCAACATCTATGTCAGAGAACCTAAAAACTTGAACTAACTCCCTGCCCAAAACACCTTTTGAATTAGATAGTGTATCTAGTGTGCGGTCAACCTGATTAATTGACACCACTCCTTTTCTGCTATTGGTAAAAAAAAGATGACTATCTGTTCCTAAGGTCGAAATCCAATCGCTACTAGAATCAAGCAATTCTAGACCATTACTAATACCCCAAAGCCCTTGGGGGGTAATTGCAAAAAGATTCTGCATGGCTCCTAACGACACACCTATTATGTCATTTAAGTTAAAACCATGGTCTGTTTCAAGTACTGGATTTGATAAGAAAACCCCATTGCTATCTTTTTCTAAAACGTCAAGGTTGCTTTTACTTGAAATATATAATTTGCCACAGCTGCTAAGAGCATGAGTTATCTCTTTATTGTATGTTAGTATCTCCCAATTATGTCCGTCAAAAACCCAAAGGCTCTTTTTGTCTCTTAGAACAATACTGTTTCTGTCTGCGTAAACAAATTGTGTTGGTTTGGTGTAACGACCTACAGGAAGACTTGCTATCTGATTAGTAATGGGCTCGGCATAGGGGTAGGGGTTTCCCATGACCTTATTGGGGAGGAGGTAAAATGAGAGTGCGACTAAAAAAAAAGATAGTTGTATGCTATAAAAATCCTTAAAATTCATAAAAACACTCCCTATGAAAACAGGCAAAGATAAGGAATATAAAAATTAATCTATTTTTACCGCGGCTTACCAACCACTAAAAAATATGTAAATTTTAACCAATACTAATAAACATGGAAAACAAAGCAAAAATTCATCTATTGTTAATTTTATTTACGGGCTTACTTATGGTACAATGTAAACAGGAGCGTCCGTTACAGTATCCTGAAACCCGTATGGATAATGTAACAGACAACTACTTTGGCGTAGAAGTAGCCGACCCTTACCGTTGGCTAGAGGACGACAATTCGGAAGAAACCAAAGCCTGGGTAAAGGCACAAAATGATGTGACCTTTGGTTACCTGGCCAACATTCCCTTCCGGCAAAAAATCAACGACCGCCTTACAGAGTTATGGAACTATGAAAGATACTCTACCCCATGGAAAGAAGGCGATTATTATTTTTTCTACAAAAATGACGGTACCCAAAACCAAAGCGTATTGTATATCAGAGACGGACTGAATGGTGAGCCCAGGGTATTTCTTGACCCCAACGAGATGTCGGAAGAAGGCATTATTTCGCTGGGAAGGCTCAGCGTGTCGAACGACGGGAAATACATGGCCTACAGCATTTCTAAAGGAGGCTCTGACTGGAATGAGATTTTTGTGAAAGAAATAGAAACCGGCAAAGTGCTTGACGACCATATCAAATGGGTTAAATTCAGTGGTATTTCATGGCAGGGCGACGGCTTTTACTACAGCCGATATGATGAGCCTGCTCCGGGCGAAGAACTTTCGGCAGCTAATGAATTTCATAAGGTTTATTACCATCGCCTGGGCACATCGCAGGCGGAAGACGAGTTGATTTATTACAACCCCGATCATCCTCGCAGAAATTATGGCATCAGCACCACCGAAGACGAAAGATTTGTAATTTTAAGCGAATCGCAAAGCACCAGCGGTAACGCTTTATATGTGAAAGACAACCGCAATCCGACCCGGGGTTTTGTAAATATCATCGACGGGTTTGAATATACCAATCGCGTAATTGATCATGTAAACGGCCGCTTGCTGGTACTTACCAATCATTCGGCACCCAAGTACAGACTGGTATCTGTTGACCCCAATAACCCAAGCCCATCGCGCTGGACAGAAATTATCCCCGAAAATGAGCACGTACTCAGAAGCATCAGTCTTATCGGCGGGAAGATAGTAAGCACCTACCTGATGGATGCCAACAGCAGAGCTTTTATCCACAACATGAACGGAAGAAGAGAAGCTGAAATTGAACTTCCCTCACTGGGCTCCCTTGGTGGCTTCAGTGGCAAAAAGGATGACAATATCGCTTTCTTCTCATTTACTTCTTTTACTTTTCCCTCAACGGTTTACAAGTTTGATATTAGCACCAACACTTACGAAAGCTATTTTGCACCCGAGGTAGATTTTAACCCTGAAGATTTTGAAACCCGCCAGGTTTTTTATACAAGCAAAGACGGCACTCAAGTGCCCATGTTTATTGTGCACAAAAAGGGACTGGAGCTTGATGGCAACAACCCCACATTACTATACGGGTATGGCGGCTTCAATGCAAGCATGACTCCGGGATTTAGTGTATCAAGACTTATCCTGTTGGAAAATGGTGGTGTATATGTACTTGCCAACATTCGTGGTGGTGGCGAATACGGCCGCGAGTGGCATGAGGCCGGTATTCAGCTTAAAAGGCAAAATGTGTTTGACGATTTTATAGCTGCAGCAGAAAATCTCATTGAAATGGGATATACACGTTCTGAGAAACTCGCTATACAAGGGGGTTCTAATGGAGGACTGCTGGTAGGTGCCGCAATGGCGCAACGTCCGGAACTCTTTAAGGTAGCATATCCTGCAGTGGGTGTACTGGACATGTTGCGCTATCATAAGTTTACCATTGGCTGGGCCTGGGCTGATGATTACGGCACCAGTGAAGAGGAAGAACACTTCCATAACCTGTATGCATACTCTCCCCTGCACAACCTGGAGCAAGGCGTTAATTATCCTGCCACTCTAATCACCACTGCCGACCACGACGATCGGGTTGTACCCGCTCATAGCTTCAAGTTTGCGGCAGAACTGCAACGCAGGCACGAAGGTACCAACCCGGTGCTTATCCGTGTAGATGTAGATGCAGGGCACGGAGCAGGAAAACCCATGTCGAAAATTATTGAAGAACACACCGATATATGGTCGTTTATGTTTTACAACATGGGTGTAACACCCGCCTATTAATACAAGAAACAATCAATCATAAAAAAAGCCCCGCAGAAAACGGGGCTTTTTTTATAAAGTTAAAACATTGTAGCTTTATCTTACAATAGTCATTTCATCAATCAGATGCGATGCTCCGGCGTATTTATCAATGATAAAGAGAATGTAACGGGTATCTACATTGATACATCTTTGCATCACATGCTCAAACATAATATCGCCACTCATGGCTTCCCAGTTGCCATCAAAGGCAAGACCGATAAGATTACCTTCGCCATCAATTACCGGGCTACCAGAATTACCTCCTGTAATATCATTATTGGAGATAAAGTTAACAGCTAAAGTACCATCGCTTCCATATTCACCATAGTTTTTATCACGGTAGAGCTGCGAGAGTTTTTCCGGTACAATAAACTCGTGGTGGTTGGGGTCTTCCTTTTCCATAACACCCTCAATAGTGGTTACAAAGTCGAAGTATGTGGCATCAGCCGGATGATATCCTCCTACAGAACCATAAGTAAAGCGCATGGTAGAGTTGGCATCGGGATAATATAGTTTATCAGGATTCATTTCCCTTAACCCACGTATGAACAAACGATTGGCCGTGGCAAGCATTTCGCCATATTCGCCCATTTGCTGCTGGATATGGTTGTGGTTTTCAAACATATCATTGGCCACACGGTAAACCCAATCGTTGGCAAGGGTCTTGTGGCGAGGTTTGGCCAGGAATGCTTCCAGGTTTTCAGCGCTGGCAAAAATGGATGTGCGATAGGCGTCCTGAGCAAACTTATCAAAATCGCCTTTGTACTTTTTATTGATTTCTTCCATAATAGCAGGCTGCAGGTTAGCGGGAACTTTTTCTGCATATGCCTGTAGCATAGCCGCCCATAATTTTCGATCAACATTAGTATCGAAATTGCGGTAGCCACGTTCAATTCCTGGTCTCAGACGTTCGATTTCTTCCTGTATCTCGGCAGCGTCGGCCTTGTCATGGAGCAACTTTGCCAGATTGCGGTATGCAAGGGAGGTGCGTATTACATCGGGCCCGGTGAGCATGGATTCCACAAAAATAAAATTATGCGAATGGAAGCTCTCGTATCCTTTATAGGTATCACGGAAAAGATCCATTACATGTCCGTACTCCTGCTTCCTTTCTTCATTTGCATTAACCCACTGTACAAATTCTTCTTCTGTTTCTTTTTTACTTTCGGCCACTCTTAAGCGTTTCAAAGAGCCACTCATACCGATAAAGTTTTTCCAGTAGTTGGCTATTCCGGATTGCTTTGATGCATATTTGATACGTACCTCATCGCTGGCAGCCATAGCGGCTTCAATAATGTCCAGTTTCTGACGGCGGATGTCGATACGAACGGGGAATTCATTGGCCAGTTTATACTCGATTCCATAGGAAGTAAGATAACGGTCGGTATTACCGGGATATCCGAGTACCATGGCAAAATCGCCTTCCTGCACTCCGCGAATAGAAACGGGCAGGTGATGCCTGGGTTTCAGGGGAACATTTTCGGTAGAGTAATCGGCAGGAGTGCCATCGGGTGCAGTGTAAACACGGAAAAGCATAAAGTCGCCTGTATGACGAGGCCACATCCAGTTGTCGGTATCACCGCCGTATTTTCCTATAGACGAAGGGGGTACACCAACCATCCTAATATCGGTAAACCTTTCGTGTACGAAAAGATAGAATTCGTTGCCCGCAAACATTGGCCTTACAGCAGCCTGGTAATGGGTTCCTTCGGTGGCTTGTGCAGAAAGACGAGCACTGATTTGCCTGATGACCAGGTCGCGATCTTCAGTATTCATATCATCACTGATTTCGGCCAGTACTTTTTCTGTTACATCCTCAACGCGAACCAGAAAGCTTACAAAAAGACCCGGATTGGGAAGTTCTTCCTCGCGCGACATAGCCCAGAATCCATCGGTCAAATAGTCCTGCTCTGGGGTACTATGTGCCTGGATTCGACCATAACCGCAGTGGTGGTTGGTAAGTACCAGCCCCTGGTCGGAGATCATTTCACCGGTACAAAAGCCACCAAAACTTACGATGGCATCTTTAATACTGGATTCATTGAAACTGAAAATCTGTTCAGGACTCAACTTCATACCCATCTCCTGCATTCTCTCATACAAAAGATCGTCAATCATAAAAGGGACCCACATCCCCTCATCGGCTTTAACTGCAGGACGAAGCCCCAGCAGCAATACAGCCAGAAATAATGCTATTTTTCTTGTCATTTTTTTGTTTTGTTTTTGAATTAGGGTTAATGTTAAAGAGTAAAGCAGGAGGAGAAAGGGAAATCCCTAAACATATTCTTCGCCCCTGAAGAGTTTTATGTCGTTTACAAATCGCCTGATTTGTTGTTCCTGCGATTTTTCGCAAATAAGCAGGGCGTTGTCGGATTCAGAAACAATGTAGTCATCCAGCCCTTGTAGTATCACAATTTTATCGTCGGGAACATTTACGATGCAGTTTTTGGCATCATATACCAGCACGTTCTGCCCCATTACTGCGTTATTACTGGCATCTTTGGGCCTTGCTTCAAACAGGGAACCCCAGGTTCCCAGGTCTGACCAGCCAAAGTCAGAGATAAAAACATATACGTTATCTGCCTTTTCCATAATGGCGTAATCAATGGAAATACTCTTGCAGGTAGGATAGGCCTTTTCCATGTAAGGGGTTTCGGCGGGGGTATTATACAGCCCTTGTGCCTTTTGGAAAACGTAACTTATCTCAGGCTGAAACTTCTCGAAGGCCTCCATAATAGATTTGCACGACCAGATAAAAATACCTGAATTCCACAGGAAGTCGCCACTTTGCAGAAATGAACTGGCCAGGTCTTCGTTGGGCTTTTCTGTAAAGGTTTTTACCTTTCGCATGAGTGGGCTTAAATCGAAACGGCTGCCAGCCACGTATTGTATATAACCGTAGCCTGTATCAGGCCGTGAGGGTTTAATCCCAAGAGTATAAAAATTATCGCTTTCATTGGCTGCCTGCAAAGCCAGTTGAATAACTTCACAAAACACATCTTCTTTGAGGATAATATGGTCAGAAGGGGCCACTATCATGCGTGCCTCGGGGTTTGTCTCATAAATTTTATAGGCGGCATAAGCGATACAAGGGGCAGTATTTTTCCGGGCTGGTTCGCAGATAACCTGTTCTTGATCCATTTCCTCCAGCTGATCCAGCACCAGGTCGCGGTACATTTTATTGGTAACCACGTAAATGTTTTGCGGCAGGCACACCCTTCGAAACCGATCGTAGGTTTGTTGTATCAATGTGCGGCCGGTACCCAGGATATCAATAAACTGCTTAGGCCTCTTTACCTTACTCATGGGCCAGAAACGTTCTCCAACGCCACCGGCCATTATCACTACATAATTGTTCTCATTCATCACTATTCTCCTTCCGTTAATAAGTTCAAATTATATCCGTTTTGATAAGCCCGGTAGTGCACTGCATTATGGCAAAAAATTCGGCAGCCCGGTTTATCTGTCATTTAGTACATATTCTCCCTCCACCGGAGTAATACTGGCAAGGGGATGAAAAAGATATCGCTTCTTATTATTGGCACAATAGCAGCGATAACGTGTTCGTATTCTTTCTTCCTTTTGAAACACCCGGCCATTGGAGGCCACAAACCACGATGCATAAGGAATATCTTCCACCGTTAAAACAAGTTCTTTTTCTGTGTCAAAACTTTTTAATGCTTTCCACAAACCGGGATGGGAAGCAAAAGTTGCCTTTACTTTCGTGCAGAAGTCAAGTACAGGCAAATGCAGTGCGGGAGGCAGAGCATTGTGAAATACGGCATACTTAAGCAAACAGGCAAATTCTTGTTTCCAGTGCGAACCATGTGGGCTCACCTTGTTCTGGAATTTATTCCATACCAGCAAATGGGCAAACTCATGCAGAAATACAAGGTACAAAAACCACGGGTTTAGGTTGCCATTGATGGTAATGCGGTGTTGTTGTGTTTTAAATCCAGGGGGTCTGTAGTCTCCCAGTTTCGAATTTCTTTGTGCCGTAAACTTAAGCTGAACGCAATGATTCTCAACCAGATTAACCACCTGATCAAGGGTTTCATGGGGGAAGTATTTTGAAAGAATTTCTCTATGCTTTGGGTGCATCCGTGCAGTCTGTTTCGGGTAAATGAGCCGGTTTTTCCATGCTCCACTGGGGACAGTTGCATTTGCGTCCACGAAGAACCGAGCATGAGCTGAGAAGTAAACCCAGTAGAAACAATAGAGTTATATATTTGAAGCTTCTCATTGCCGCCATGTCTGATAATTTATATGTAATACATTGCAGCGGTATAATAAAAACACATGCCCGCTACAGTGCCCTGCAAACCTACATATTTTTTTTCAATTTTTGTTGCCGGCAGCCCTGATTCTGCTCCGTTAAACTTTCAAAAAAAACCTGATGTATTCCCTTTTGTTTTAAGCTTACATGCAAAAGCTTTCGGCAAAATATCCGTAACTTCGCAAAGTTTTTCATATTGTATATCATACCATGCAATTATTTTATCATATAGGGAAATACCTGGATTTGCTGGTGCAGATTTTAAAGCGGCCCCAAAATGCAAAAATTTACAGGCAGAAGATAATCCTTGAGATGGACAACCTGGGCCTGGAAAGTCTGGGCATTGTAGCCATTATCTCGGTATTCATGGGCGCGGTGGTAACAATACAAACGGCTTTTAATACCGATCACCCCCTGTTGCCCACCTATGCTGTGGGTTTTGCCACACGTCAGTCAATTATTCTCGAGTTTTCTCCCACTATCATAAGCCTTATCCTTGCCGGGAAAGTGGGCTCACGCATTGCCTCAGAAATCGGCACCATGAGGGTTACAGAACAGATAGATGCCCTGGAGGTAATGGGCATCAACTCGCCCGGTTACCTTATTCTTCCCAAAATTATCGCCAGTATGATTGTCAATCCAATGCTCGTGGTAATCAGCATATTCCTTGGGGTTTTCGGGGGATGGATGGCTTCTGCACTAACCGGGGTAATCCCTCTGAGCCATTACATGTATGGTATTTTGTTTGAGTTTTCCCAGTACGACATTTTCTATGCCCTTTTTAAAACGGTGGTTTTCGCTTTTCTTATAGCATCCATTTCCGGCTATTTTGGTTTCAACACCCGTGGTGGTGCTCTTGAAGTGGGTCACTCAAGCACCAAGGCCGTGGTATTCAGCAGCATCTACATTATCATTTTTAACCTTATCCTCACCCAAATTCTACTGGTATGATACAAGTAAAGGAATTGAAGAAGAACTTCGGTGACCTTGAGGTACTTAAAGGTATAAACACTACTTTTGAGAGAGGAAAAACCAACCTGATAATAGGCCAGAGTGGCTCAGGGAAAACCGTATTTATGAAATGCCTGGTAGGGTTGCTGGAACCCGACCAGGGAGGAGTACATTACGACAACCTGAACTTTACCCGCATGAAGGGCCTGGAAAGAAATATCATTCGCCAGAAAATGGGAATGCTTTTCCAGGGGAGTGCCCTGTTTGACTCGCTCAATGTAGAAGAAAATGTAATGTTTCCCCTGGAGATGTTCAACAAAGACATGAGTCGCAAAGAAAAACTTGAGCGTGCGCACTTTTGCCTCGACAGGGTAAACATTCTCGATGCCAATCACCTTTTTCCTGCCGAAATCAGCGGAGGGATGAAGAAGCGCGTTGCCATTGCCAGGGCAATTGCCAACAGCCCCGATTATCTTTTCTGCGACGAGCCCAACTCGGGCCTCGACCCCACCACCGCCATCGTCATAGACCAGCTCATCAGCGAAATCACCAAAGAGTTTCAGATGACCACCGTTATCAATACCCACGACATGAACAGCGTGATGGAAATCGGCGACCATGTTGTATTTTTGTATAAGGGAAATTTATGCTGGGAAGGCTCTTCGGAGGAAATTCTTACCACCGGCAACAAACAGGTTGAAGACTTTGTTTATGCCTCGGAACTTATGCGAAAGCTTAAATAGCCCCATAACTGAGTTTTTTCGGTCTTTGCCCTGTAAACAGCTTTCAGGCAGTCTGTCTTAAATTTGCTAATTTTGCAGTCCCAAAATATTCGCTATGATATTGTTTATAAAACTTTTCAGGGAAAGCGCCATGTTTGCCTGGACCAGCATTGCAGCCAACAAGTTACGTACGCTGCTCACGTTGCTGGGTATTACCATTGGAATTTTTGCTATTATATCGGTTTTCAGCGTAGTAGATACCCTGGAAAGACAAATCAGGGGTTCCATAGCTTCATTGGGTGAAAATGTGATTTATATACAGAAATGGCCCTGGGAGTTCAGTGCCGATTTTGCATGGTGGCGTTATATGAACCGCCCCACCCCGCGCATAAGTGAGCTTGACGATGTTATGCGCCGCACACAGGTAGTAGAAGCCGCGGCCTTTATTGCCTCCACCAGCCGTACCATCGAATACCTAAATCGCAGCATGGAGAGGATACCCGTACTTTCCGTATCGCATGATTATGATAAAGTGCGGAATTTTGAAATAGAAAGAGGCCGGTATTTCTCTCCCACCGAATCGACAGCCGGACGCAACGTGGCCATCCTGGGATACGAGGTGGCACAAAACCTTTTTCAGCAAACCGACCCTCTGGGTAAAAACATAAAAGCATTCGGTCGAAACATTGAAGTTATCGGAGTGTTCTCCAAAGAAGGAGACGATACTTTTGGCAACAGCCACGACGAATCCATAGTTGTACCTGTAACTTTTATCAGTTCGTTTATTGATGTAAACAGCGATCGGTACAACCCTGCCATACTGGCTAAAGGCAAGGAATATTATTCTTCGGAAGAAGTTATCGACGAACTGCGCGGTGCCATGCGCGCCATAAGGCGAATTAAGCCTACCGTTGACGACAATTTTGCCCTCAACCAGTCAAGCCTGCTGTCAAAGCAGTTTGATGGGGTATTTGCCGTGTTGAAGCTTGCGGGATGGATCATCGGAGGATTCTCCATACTTGTGGGAGGTTTTGGCATCGCCAACATTATGTTTGTTTCGGTAAAAGAACGCACCAGCATTATTGGCATCCAAAAGGCTCTGGGTGCCAAAAATTATTTTATCCTGCTGCAGTTTCTTGCTGAGGCAGTAATCCTGAGTCTGCTGGGTGGAGCCATAGGGCTGCTCATGGTTTTTGGCGTTTCATGGCTGGCCACCTATGCAATGGATATCGACTTTATGCTTACCACAAAAAACATATTAATGGGAATAAACATCTCGGTTATCATCGGACTGGTAGCCGGATTTATTCCCGCATGGACTGCGTCACGGCTCAATCCGGTAGATGCCATACGCAGCAACGGATAAAAAAACAATTTACTAAACTATTAAACTACCCGGAATGGAAAAAATGGAAAATAAAAAAGTAATTCTGGTAATAATGGACGGATGGGGCCAGGGCAAAGGCGACAAATCGGATATCATTGCCAATGCCAATGTACCCTTTACCCAAAGCCTGAGCAAAAATGCAGCCCATGCCACCATAAAAACATCTGGTGAAGATGTTGGACTACCCGAAGGACAGATGGGTAATTCGGAGGTTGGACATCTGAATATCGGTGCAGGAAGAGTGGTATACCAGGATTTGGTAAAGATTTCAAAAGCCATTGAAGATGGCAACTTTCATACAAATGAAACCCTTGTGGAAGCTTTTGACTACGCCAGAAAAGAGGGTAAAAAAGTACACCTTCTGGGGCTGGTTTCCGACGGAGGAGTGCACTCTGCCATGGATCATCTTTTCGGATTGTGCGACGTGGCCAAACAACAGAATTTTGACCAACTCTATATCCATGCCTTCACCGACGGGCGCGACACCGACCCCAAAAGCGGGCAGGGATACGTGGCACAACTGGAAGACCACCTGAAAAAATCGGCAGGCACCATCGCCAGTGTGTGTGGCAGGTACTACGCCATGGACCGCGATAAACGCTGGGAACGGGTAAAGCTGGCCTACGATATGCTGGTGAAAGGAGAAGGAGACAAATTCACCTCCGCAGATCAAGCCATAAAAGCATCTTACCAGAATGAGGTTACCGACGAGTTTATCAAACCTGCTGTAATGACAGATGCGCAAGGTCAAGCCCTGGCTACCATTGAAGAGGGCGATGTGGTAATTTGCTTTAACTTCCGTACCGACCGCCTGCGCGAAATTACCGTGGTACTCACCCAGCAGGATATGCCCGAGCATGCCATGAAAACCATGCCCCTGCACTACCTTACCATGACCAAGTACGATGAATCTTTCCGAAATGTAAATATCGTATACGACAAAGACGACCTGAAAAACACCATGGGCGAAATTCTTGAAAATTACGGAAAAACGCAGCTCCGCATTGCCGAGACAGAAAAGTATCCCCACGTTACTTTTTTCTTCAGTGGGGGCCGTGAATCGGCATTCAAAGGAGAAGAACGCATTATGGTATCTTCTCCCAAGGTGGCTACCTACGACCTGCAGCCCGAAATGAGTGCACCCGAGGTAAAAGACAAAGTGGTGGAAGCGCTTAAACTGCAAAAATTTGACTTTATCTGCCTCAACTTTGCCAATGCCGATATGGTAGGCCATACCGGTATTTTTGAAGCCATTAAGAGTGCCGTGGAAACCGTGGATGCCTGCGTGAAAGAAGTAACAGAAACCGCAGTGGAAAATGGCTACTCGGTACTCATCACTTCCGATCATGGCAATGCCGACTTTGCCTTTAACGAGGACGGCTCACCCAACACGGCACACACCACTAATCCCGTGCCCCTGTGGTTAATTGACAAGGATTACAAACAACTCAAAGATGGCGGCAGACTCGCCGACCTTGCTCCTACGATTCTTCATATCTTAGGTATGGAAGCCCCTGAAGAAATGACAGGACAGGTGCTGGTATAGCAACCCTGTTAACTGCAAGTACAAAAGCCACTCCGCATAGAGTGGCTTTTGTGTTTATTATACCAGGTACAGTGGTAAAAAACATTTTCTGGCTTACCATTATAAGCACAGAGCATCCTGGTAATCAACCACAATTAACTCAATCAACCGTTTAAACTCCTGAACGGTTTCGGACATAAGTTGTTTTGAAAACGGACACCAGATCAGAGCTCAACAACTGCACACAACCGCTTAACTCAAACGCTATAGTGCCGTAGTTCAACAACTTCGCCCAGCAGCAAAACAATTGTCCGGCAATAATCAGAGTTTTCCCATTCCACCCCCCTAAAATCGCTACAGTACTGTATTCCTTTACCTTACAAACATTGGCTTATGTTTTGTGAATTCCCCATCAGCACTTAATAACTATTTATTACTTACATGAAAACCAGCACCAGAAAACACTTAAACTGGCTATTCACTATCCTGATATTGACCGTTACACTTCCTGCGGGATACTTTCTTTACGGGCACAGAAATTCTGCTGACACCTCCTGGGTCAAAGACATGGGATACCAGAAGGAAGACTTGCACTCACTGACATTTAACCGGCGGGGGAAGAGAAGTGTTCCCCTGATCCCTGTTGTGGTCGGAGGGCAGCAATTCCCTGTTATTTTCGATACGGGATGTGGCACCGGAATCAGTTTTACCAATGCTATTGAACAGGAAATAGAATTCACACTGGAATCGAAAGTAGAATCACTCAACAGAGATGGTTCGCACAGAGGCTGGTCAAAATCTGTACGCATACCTCAGGTGAATGTTTTTGGGGATGTTTTTGAAAATGTTTCCACCACCATCTCAGACTGGAGTATGTACTCAAGCCATCCATTCAATGGTCTGATAGGGCTGGAGTACTTTAATGACAAGATTATCACCCTTGATTACAAAGCACGAAAAATTGCGGTAAAAGGCAAACCCCTTGTCTACAAAAGCCTTAACGAAGAACACTATACTATCCTTCCCCTTTCTTGGTCCGACACACCCGGACAAACCTACCTGCCTTTTTTCCTGGCAGAACTGAACAACGAACCCGTGATGGTTTATCTTGACACAGGTAAAAATCATTCGTATATATATAACCCCACCAGCCCGCACAGCATACTAAATAAGCCACGTCACTTTACCAACAGTTCGATACAAGTGGGAGGACATCAGTGGCCACTGAAAAATGTGGTTGAGGTACACGACATGGCCCAGTCTGACGGACTCCCTTACCCCACCCGGGCAGAACTCAACTCAGACCAGCTTTGGAAACTGGGTTTGGTAGTTACTTTTGACATGCAAGAAAACAAAATCATTTTCAGAAAATAGCAACTCCATGAAAACTCAAAAACTTACACTCCTTCTCACTCTTTGTTTACTACCGTTTGCCGGCTTTAACAACTCTTCTTACGAAAAACGCCAGGTAATTATTGAGTCGATTTCAGATGAAAGACCCGTAATTGATGGCATGCTGGATGACCACTGCTGGCAGAGTGCGCAATGGAATTGCGATTTTGTACAGTTCAGCCCTACCGAAAATGCAGCCCCCTCCCAGAAAACCTGCTTCGCAATTTTTTACGACAACAACTACCTTTACATTGCCATCAAGGCCTATGATACAGCACCCGACAGCATTGTAAGACGCATGACACGACGCGATCAGATTGACGGGGATTTTGTGGGGGTAATGATCGACAGCTACCACGATCAGCGCACTGCTTTTTCTTTCCTGGTAAGTGCAGCAGGGGTTAAATTTGATGCAAGCATTTCTGATGATGGCTCACGGCGCGATCTAAACTGGGATCCTATATGGCTGGTGCGTACCAATATCGACAAATCAGGTTGGACTGCCGAAATGCGCATCCCCTTCTCTCAGCTGAGATTCAATCCCTCCGACAGCAATACCTGGGGCTTTCAGGTGGAGAGACGAATTTACCGCAATGATGAAACTGTTTTCTGGCAACCCTTCTCCAGGAGTGCTCCGGGATGGGTCCACCAAATGGGGTACTTAACGGGCCTTGAACAAATCAATTCACGAAAAACCTTTGATATTGTCCCCTACGTGGTAAGTTCGGCAGAAACCTTCCAGCACGAAACGGGCAATCCATATGCTACTGGCAACCGTTTTACCTATAACGGCGGTGTGGATGGAAAAATAGGACTCACGAATTACCTGACCCTCGATTTTACTGTTAACCCTGACTTTGGGCAGGTAGAAGCCGACCCAAGTGAAGTGAATCTTACTGCTTACGAATCCTTTTTTTCCGAAAGACGACCTTTCTTTGTGGA
>SLOR01000186.1 GCA_007132395.1 Bacteroidales bacterium | reverse complement strand
TACCGCTACGACCTCAATACGCATGAAACCAGGCAGATTACACACGACGTAACCGTTTTCGACTTTGCCCTCAGCCCCGACAAAAGGCTGGCGGCAGCAGCCATAGCTCCCCGCAACCTGGTGGACGACTCTTACATGTTCAAAAAAATCTATACTGTAGACATGCAAACCGGCGAAATGACCCTGCTGGTTGATAACCCCGGCAAACTGGGCAAGCTGGTGTGGAGCCCCGATGGCACCAAACTCGCTTTTCAGTCTGCTTCCAAGCTGGAAGACTCTGTGGTGGGGAGCCTTTTCGTGGCAAACGTTCCCAACGATAAGAGCTTTGAAGAATTGCGCAACTATGTGCAGGGTATGGAGCTAAGCGTTATTGACCATGCATGGAAAGACAACCGCACCCTACTGTATGCTGCAGAAGAAGGTGTGGACATTGTTTTAAGCGAACAACGTCTTGACAGGCCCAGCCGTGAAATCCTTATACAGCCCGCACAGGTGGTATTTGCACGTTTCTACCATGTAGACGGGATGGTAGCTTTTGCCGGTAACACCTGGCAGCACCCTTCCGAACTTTATACCTTCGACATCAGAAGAAAAGAACTCAGACGCCAAACCCGCAATAATGAATGGCTGGGCGATGTACAACTGGCACAACAGCGCAAACTGGTTTATAACGCCCGCGATGGCAAAGATATTCAGGGAGTCTTGCTTTACCCTCTCAATTATGAACCAGGACAGCAATACCCATTGATTGTTTACATTCACGGTGGCCCCGAAGCCGCAGTAAAAAACGGCTGGAGCACCCAGTACTCCATCTGGGGGCAGATTGCCAGCGCCCGCGATTTTTTCGTATTTATGCCCAACTACCGCGCCAGTTCAGGCCGTGGAGTGGATTTTACCATGGTAGGCTACGGCGACCTGGTAGGGGTGGAATATGATGACGTGCTTGATGGCATTGATCACCTCATTGAAATCGGGTATGTTGACAAAGACCGCGTGGGCATGGGCGGTGGCTCTTACGGAGGCTACTTCTCTGCATGGTCGGCCACAAGACACACCGACAGGTTTGCCGCCAGCGTTGTGTTCGTGGGCATCTCCAACCAGATTTCCAAGCGCAACACTACCGATATTCCCTGGGAAGATTATTACGTGCACTGGGGCTACTGGACCCACGAAAACTGGGAAGACGTTTACAGTCGCAGCCCTATCAAGTATGCCCCCGGCAGTAAAACACCCACCCTGATTCTGCACGGAACCGATGACCCGCGCGTACCCCCCTCACAGGGACTGGAGTTGTACCGAAAACTAAAACTTCACGGCGAAGCCCCCACCCGCCTCATATGGTATAACGGCGAAGGACATGGCAACCGCCTCAATGTGCACCGCCTTGACTACATCGTACGTACCATGGACTGGTTTGACTATTATCTGAACTCCGATAAACCCAAAGATCAGATGCCACCCAAATACCCCGATTATGGTGTCTACGACAATTAAACAAATACCGGATTATTTTTCACCCAACAGAGGCCCTGATTTACAACAGGGCCTCTGTTGTTAAAGCAAAAATCATATCTTTGTCGCTGTTTTTCAGAAATAAACACCTTGCAGAACATGCATCAATCAACATAAACTTTCACAAAATACCTGATGAATATGGGAAATTTTTTGAGTAAAGCCAAACAATATTCGAAAAGCATCTTTACCCGGTCGCTGGATGTAATTGAAGTAGTGGGGAACAAGCTGCCCCACCCGGCCACTATCTTTGGCGGGCTGGCAGTATTAGTAGTTTTGCTTTCCTGGCTCATGCATGCCCTGGGCACTTCAGCAGTAAACCCTGCCGACGATAGTACCGTAACCATTAACAGCCTTGTGAGCGGTGATGGCTTCCGCTGGATGTACACCAACATTCTTAATAATTTTCTGCGATTCCCGCCCCTGGGTTACGTGCTTGTAGTAATGGTGGGTATTGGTCTGGCAGAAGGCACCGGTCTGTTTGCTGTTATGATACGCGCACTGGTATTGAGTGCCCCCAGCAAATATATTACGGCAGCCGTAGTGCTTGCAGGTATTGTTTCCGGTCTGGCCGTTGAGGCAGGTTATGTAATCCTAATCCCCCTGGGAGCTATGATATTTCATGCCCTGGGTCGCCACCCCATGGCCGGGCTTGCTGCGGCATTCTGTGGGGTAAGTGGTGGCTTCGGTGCCAATTTTTTTATTGGTACCATCGACCCCATCCTGGCAGGTATTTCAACTTCCGCAGCACAGATTATAGACCCTGAAATGGTGGTGAACCCCGCGGTAAACTACTACTTTATGATTGCCTCCAGCTTCATTGTATTGTTCGTGGGTGTATGGGTAACGGAAAAAATTGTTGAACCCCGCCTGGGCAAGTATGAAGGTACTGCCGAAAGATTTGCTATTGTTCAGCTCACCCCCGAAGAGAGTAAAGGACTGCGCTGGGCAGGGATTACCGTTTTATTGTATATGGCTGCAATGGCCTTTACAGTAATTCCTGAAAACGGATTACTCAGAGACCCTTTAACAGGATCTATCCTTCACTCGCCATTTTTTACAGGTATTATCATTGGAATTTTGCTTTTGTTCCTTTTGCCTGCATTGGTTTATGGTATTATTGTAGGAACAATAAAGAGCGACAAGGATATGATGAAGCACATCATCAAATCCATGAATGGCATGGGAAGCTACATTGTACTGGTATTTTTCGCAGCCCAGTTTGTTTATTTCTTCAACTACTCTAACCTGGGGCTTATTATTGCCATCAAAGGAGCGTCAGGCCTTACTGAGATAGGCTTTACAGGCCCTATCCTTATTGGGGCTTTCGTGCTGCTGGCTGCTTTTATCAATCTGTTTATGGGAAGTGCTTCGGCCAAGTGGGCTATCATTGCCCCGGTGTTTATACCCATGCTTATGCTGCTTGACCCAGCCTATCACCCCGGCATTACACAGGCAGCATTCCGTATTGGTGATTCGCTGACCAACCTGATTACCCCAATGATGAGCTACTTTGCCCTCATTGTAACATTTGCCGAAAAGTATGATGAAAAATATGGCATTGGCACCATCATTTCCACCATGATTCCTTACACTGTTTTCCTGGGTATTATATGGATAGCAACACTGATGTTGTGGATTTGGCTTGGCATTCCGCTGGGACCCGACGGACCTATTTACATCAACTAAGCTTTAGTTTTACAAGATAAAAACAGCGGGGAGACCACAGGCACACAGCCATCAGGTCTCCCCGCTTGCGTTATGGAATTCCCCGCCTGTTATTCTTTAACTATTTTGACGGTCTTTTTATAACCTCCCGACTCCATTTCCAGGAAGTAAACCCCCGCTTGCAACTGGTGCACAGGCAAAGTAAAACTACTGCCCGAGAGGTTTTCCTTCTCTATCACGCTACGCCCCTGCAAATCGAGCAATCGGAGAGAAAGTGCTGCCATGGGGTGGTTAAATGTCAGCTGCAGGTTTTCCCTTGCAGGATTGGGCCACACCACAATATCTCTGCCCCATACAGGGTCGTTAATGCGGGTAATGGTTACAGCATAGCAATCCGACAGGGCGGCACAATTGCCCTGGGTAACCCATACGGCGTATTCACCGCTTTCTTCAGGAATGAATTCAGCCTGTGTAGCTCCTGCAATCTCAGTATCATCATCGCAGTTGATCCACTGGAAGGTGGCATTGTCGGCCATGGCCGTGAGCGTAAGTCCATCCTGCTCCACGGTAACATCTACCTCAAATACATTGAGGTTTAGCACCAGCAAACTATCACAGCCATTTTCACTTTCCAGCATATGAAAATACTGCCCTGCCTGGGTAAGGGTGTTCCCGTACCACAATAAATCCTCTCCGGCACATATCTCTTCATCTTTCTCCGTTTCAAAAACC
>SLOR01000276.1 GCA_007132395.1 Bacteroidales bacterium | reverse complement strand
GGTTTTGCCCGGGGTGCCACTGATTTTGGCCAGCTTTTTATGCCCGGTGAGCATGTTGATAAGCGAAGACTTACCCACATTGGAACGGCCAAGGAAAGCGTATTCCGGCCGATCGGCAGGAGGGCAATCCTTGTAATGCGTTGCGCTAATAATAAACTCAGCACTTTTAATTATCATGATGCGGGAAAGTTTGGTTTTGCCTGATAGGGTTTATTTGTTCTCCTTTATATAGGTGGCGATGTGCCGGTTTTTTTTGTTTTCGTAAATGTCGGCAATGGTAATGAGTATGCCGGTTTCTTCCACCCCGCCAAATTCTTCATTCCAGGCAGTGCCAAAGGTTTTCATTGTGGGGCTCAGACTCATGTACGAGTTTACCAGGGGTGGAATGTTTTCATTGTATTTTCTTACCGACTGCACCAGTACCCTGTGATTTTTTTCAAAAGTATCGCAGGAGAAAAGTTCGTTAAATCCTGTTGTGTCAGTTTTGTATCCAAGCGGCTCCTTGGGGTAGGCCAGTTTCTCGGTATCGGGGAAGAGTTTATTCAGAAAGAATAGGATCATGTCCCTGGCCACAGGATTAAAATGCTCGTACATGGTTACTTTTCCGAAGAAATATTTGATTTCGGGATTATCCACTACCAGTGATCCGAGGCCGTCCCATAGGTTGTCGAGCGAAAAGAGACCTTTTCTGCTTTCCCTGGAAGGCTGGTACTTGGGCTGAACAAACGAACGGCCCAATTCGATAGTGCTGGGAAGGTATTCCCTGATAAACTTTTCCGAATAGTTCAACAATCCGGAGGTAGCTAGCATGGGGCTCCCGTCATCGTTAATTTTCACCTCATGGCCCAAAATATACCTGTAACCGCCCACAATTTCCTTCTCAGCCGGGTCCCACACAATCAGCTGTTTGTAAGGCACCTCCGCGGTATCAAACTCGTCGATATCCACAGGTTTTCCGGTGCCTCCTCCTGCTGTACGAAAGGATTCTTCGCGCAGGCGGCCTAGTTCCTGCATCGTGTGGGGTGAGTTATGATGTGTGATTACATATATTTCGTTATTTCCATTGTTGGTCTTCCGCAGGAATTTATTTTCTGCCAGTTCTTGCTCTATTAGCTTCCTGTCAATGGGTTGAATGATTTCTTCTTGCATATTCCCTGTTCTAAATTGTATATCTGAATTAAAGAGTAAGTGGTTCTGGGTGTTTAACCTTTCATCTGATACACCTTTTCTTTTACCCATTGGGCCCATTTGTCATGGGTCTTTTCGCGGGTAAAGGTAGTGTATGGGATAGGTTCACCAAAGGTAATGGTGATTTTCTTGTTCGATTGCTTAAACATTTCATCGGGCAGGTAAAGCATTTCGATATTGGCCTTTATGCCCAGTCGTTTGCGCCAGCGTGACAGGTTATAAAAGAAACCTGAGTTTCGTCCGTCGATATGAACGGGTATTATATCTCTTTGGTGGCGGATGGCCTTAGTGATAAAGCTTTTTTTCCAGTGAAGGTCTTTAATTTGACCATTATTATGTTTACGCGATACCAGGCCGGCAGGAAATATAAGTACCAAATCATCCGAACCATAAACCTGTTCAATAACTCTTACACTCTCCGCATTATTGCGTCCGTGCTTGTTAACGGGCACAAACAGCTCCTGCAGGTTTTTCAGTTCCAGCAGGATGTCGTTTACAATAAATTTAATGTCCTTCCGCTTTTTACCAGCCACATGCATCAGCGCCATGCCGTCAAGCCCTCCCAGGGGGTGGTTGGAAGCCAGAATGTACCGGCCATGTGCGGGAAGGTTTTCCGGATGAATAACTTCTATTTCGGGTGTAAATCGTTCTGTAAGAATGGATTCAATAAAATCAAGCCCCATACGGTCTTCGTATTTGTTCAGGGCCAGGTTTAGTTCTTCTTCGTGTATGGTATTCCTGAGGTAACGTATCAGGAGTTTGGGAATTACAGGATATAGCTTTCCGCCTTTCTTGCGAAATACCTCGTCCACATCCACAAATCTCCGGAACGAATCAGCCTGTGCCTGTTCTTCCTTTTTTTCTTCCATATATACCGGATATTTTATTCTGCCTTAGGTAACAAAATTAAGTAATATTTTTTGAAAAAAAATTGCGCTTTTTTAGATGTGAGGGCATGGTCATGAAATTGTCGGCCAAAGTAGCAAGGTCGGGTGTTCTGTGGAAAAAAACAATTAATTAGTAGGAAAAACCCGGGTATGATATTTGGCAAAAAGTTTTATAATGATTTTTAAAAAGCCTGAATGTCAGGGGTGTATAGATGTTTGTTTCCTTAAAAAGCTTGTTTATAGGCAAAAAGTTATTAACAATGTGGTGAAAAGTGGGAAAAAGTGGGAAATTTCTCTTTATATTTACACTTTCAAACTGTACAGTGAAAAATAATGGCAAATCTCTTTGGTGAATACGTATGTAAGCTTGACGCTAAAGGCCGCTTCATGTTACCGGCAGGCCTTGTAAAGCAGCTTACTCCTGAAGATCAGGAGCGGTTCGTCATTAACCGTGGTTTTGAAAAGAACCTTACACTATATCCCGAAAGTGAGTGGCAAAAAATCACCAAAGAAATCAATTCCCTGAATCTTTACAACAAAAAAAATCGTGAGTTTGTAAGATACTTCTACAGGGGAGCATCGGAGTTAACCAGCGACTCCTCCCACCGGCTTCTTTTGCCCAAAACCCTGCTTGACTACGCAGGCCTTGAAAAAGAGATTGTGTTGTTTGCCTTTGGAAACCGCATTGAAGTGTGGTCGAAAGATCTTTATGAAGGCACCATGAGTGTTGAACCCGAAGACTTCTCAGAGCTGGCAGAGGAAGTAATGGGTCGTATAAATAACAAGGAGGAATAATTATGTATCATCGCCCAGTATTATTGCAGCCATGTATGGACGGACTGAATCTTCAGCCCGGAGGTACTTACGTGGATGTAACCTTTGGGGGTGGCGGCCATTCCTCGCGTATGCTGGAATTACTGGAAGGCGGCAAGCTGGTGGCCTTTGATCAGGACCCCGATGCCCGCAACAATCTGCCGCAAGACGACAGGCTGCTGTTTATACATCAGAATTTCCGGTATATGAAGAACTTCCTAAAGCTTCACGGCAATATTCCCGTGGATGGCATACTGGCCGACCTGGGTATTTCATCCTGGCAAATCGACCAGCCCGAGAGAGGATTCTCTACCCGTTTCCAGGGTCCGCTGGATATGAGGATGGATAAGCAAAGTGCGTTGTCGGCAAAAGAAGTGGTTAATGAATATGATGAAGAAGAACTGGTGCGTGTGTTCAAGTTCTATGGCGAGTTGAGGAACGCCCGCAAAATTGCCCGCGAACTTGTTTTTAAACGAAAAAATGAGTTGCCTGAAACAACCGAAGAGCTCAAGGGTGTTCTGCAGAAACTGGCGCCCCGGGGCAAGGAGAATAAGTTTTTTGCACAGGTATTTCAGGCACTGCGCATCGAGGTAAACCACGAGCTGGATGTACTGAAAGAGTTTTTAAAGCAAAGTGCCGAGGTGCTCAGGCCCGGAGGCAGGCTGGTGGTTATTTCCTACCATTCTCTTGAAGACCGCCTGGTGAAAAACTTTATCAAAGCGGGAAACTTTAATGGAGAGCAGGAAAAGGACTTTTTTGGCAATGTGATAGCTCCCTTTAAAGCGGTGGGAAAACTCATTGTGCCCGATGAACAGGAGCAGGAAGAAAACCCTCGCTCACGCAGCGCGAAACTAAGAATTGCTGAGAAAATATAAACAATAACATTCGTAATTATGGCGGAAAATTCCTATAAAAAACCCGGGAAAGAAAAGAAAGAAGAAGCTTCTTCCGGTAAAGGGACAGGCTTTTTCCGGTCTTTACTCAACGGGAGTATTCTCACCCATGAGAAAACGCCCGACTTGCTTCCT
>SLOR01000323.1 GCA_007132395.1 Bacteroidales bacterium | reverse complement strand
TACCCTTACCCTTAATATGGAGCCCGAGGCAGCAGGCACCCTAACCGACGCAGGGAATTATGAAGAAGGCACACAAGTGAACCTTACAGCAACTGCCCATGAAAACTTTAAATTCCTGAACTGGACCAGCGCATCAGAAGAAATTATCAGCACACAGGCCGATTTTACCTACACCATGCCTGCACAGGATATTACCCTTACAGCAAACTTCGAGCAAACCCATTTCACCATTTCTATTACGGTTGAAGGGCAGGGAGGCGTGATGGTAAACAACAGCTATTACTTTGAAGAAGTGAGAGTCGAACGCAATAAGGAAATCAACCTGGAAGCCCGTGCCGAGCAAGGATGGGAATTTCACAGTTGGACAGGATGCCTTGCCTCCGACCGGGAACAAGAGCAAATTATCATGGACAACAATAAATTTATCACGGCCTTGTTTACCGTGGTTAGCAATACCGATAATCTATCAGCAGAGAATATCACGGTATTCCCCAATCCGTTTCAGCAAACGCTGCAGATAAACAATACTGCCGGAGTTGAGTATATGTATATTACCGGCATTACCGGTCAGAAGGTTTGGGAACACACACCCTCGGGAGAGCAGCGTATAAAAGTGCAAACCCATCAGCTGCCTCAAGGCATTTACCTGCTTACCCTGCGCAAAATTGATGGCAGTGTGCAGGTTAAGAAAATAGTAAAACAATAAGCGGAACGGACGCTGAGCCTGTCGAAGCGGATATATGAATTATGTCAAACACTTGTTTCGACAAGTATTGCAGTGGGTTAATCAAACTGCTCAACGACTAACAAATACTTCTGAGCAGCCCCATTTTTCGACTCCATTCAGCTGGAAGTTATTTACTTCCTGAGATCATCCCCTTCGTAGAGCACGGAGAAAAATTGTTTCACCGAACTAATTTCGGAAGAAAGGGCTTGCTTAAGACTTCCTTCAAATGCCACTCTACCTTGCTCCAGGTAAACAATGCGATTGGCTACACGCATGATGCTGGAAACTTCGTGGGTAACCAAAATAACAGACATACCCAGTTGTTCCTTAAGATTCACAATCAATTCATCCAGGGATTGCAGGGAAATGGGGTCGAGGCCGGCCCCCGGCTCATCGCAGAACAGAATAGGTGGGTCCATTACAATGGCCCGTGCCAGGGCAGCACGCTTGAGCATACCTCCACTAAGCTGCGAAGGGTACATGTGGAATGCATCCTGCATATTTACCAATCCCAGCTTCATATATACAATTTCAGTAATAAGGGTGTCGGGCAACAGGCTATGCTGTTTTAAAGGAAGAGCCACATTTTCGCCCACGGTCATGGAATTGAGCAGCGCACCGTTCTGGTAAAATACTCCCATTTTAAGGTATAACTCCTTTTGCTCCTTTTCGGTAAGCGCTGTAATATCCTGCCCCAATACTTGGGCATATCCCATATTTATGGGGTATAAACCCAGTAAATGCTTGAGCACGGTTGATTTTCCACATCCGCTGGATCCAAGAATCACCGTTACCTCGCCCTGGTAGGCTGTAAACGACACATCGGTGAGCACCCTGAGACCATCAAAGGAAGCCATAAGATTTTTCACCTCTATTACCTTTTCTCTTTCCATAATTCGTTCAGCCTGACTCAAGTTTGTGTCTTTTAGTAAAAAATTAATCCCAGCATACTGTCTGCAATAATTACCAGCGAAATGGCCACCACCACAGCTGTGGTAGTAACTATACCCACACCTTCGGCACCTCTCACCACCCGGAACCCGTAGAAACTGCCCGTGAGCACAATAAGGCTGGCATACACCTGGCTTTTCACAAAACCTGTAATAAGATCTTTATTTTGCATCACATCACCCATTCGGTTAACAAAAATTTCGGGGGTAATATCCAGGTAAAAATAGGCTGCTACCCCTCCCCCGATTATCCCGGAAACATTGGCAAGGATTATGAGAAACGGCATGGTTAAAAGGCTGGCATAAAGCTTTGGTATTACCACAAACCTGATGGGATCGAGTCCCATGGTTTTCAGTGCATCCAACTCAGAGGTAACTTTCATGGTGGCAATTTCGGCAGCGATGGACGAGCCGCTTCGACCTGCGACCAGAATGGCTGTTATCAAAGGACCCATCTGGCTCATCATGGCAATTACCGTTAAATCAACAATGAATATATTGGCTCCGAAATTGCGCAACTGCTGCGATGATTGCAGTGCCAGCACCAGCCCGATAACAAATGACATAAACATAACTATGAGCGCGGCGTTTACTCCAATCAAAACAGCCTGGTTGGTTATTTCGCCGGCGCGCCGTGAACGAGGCCTGAAGACATCGGCCAACGACCAGTAGAAAACATCTGCGGCGAGCAAAATAAATTCATATACATAATGGACAAAAAATGCATATACGCTATTTCCTATTGATTCAAGTAAACCGATTCGGGGCGGTGGAAGCTCAGCACGTATCTGCCCTGGTCTGAAAAGTTCCAGTTTCCGCACCACGCTTTCCGAGCCTCCTTCAAAACGAACACTTACTCCCAACTTGTGCAGGCGCGACTTCACGTGAAAAACTGCCATTACCCCCGCACTGTCAATATCCTGCAACTCGCTGAGATTGATTATTAAATCACGCACCTTTAAATCCTTCACTTCCTTTACTACTTTTCGGATAAATACCGTGGTTTGCGAGAGGTACAAACTCTCCGTAAGATAAAGGGTATTATCTTCAAAGCGATACAGCGTATCGGGGTCCAGTGCAATATAATATCGGGTGTTTTTTTTCATAACAGCATTACAGGAGGAATACTTATTCTACAGCAAGTTCATAATGCACTTTGGCTGCAAAATAATGTAACTGCTCCATGAACAGGTCACTTATGGCTCCGGCAAAAAGGTCGAGGTTGCGCCTTTGCAGCAGGCGACTTGTATCATCCGAGTGACTTACAATAAGTTGCTCATGTACATCATAGAGCCGGAAATCAATTTGCAATCGCGCTGAAAAGTCGCGTCGTTCTCTTACTATTTCGAGCTTGTGAATCCGGACAATTAACCTGTAATCGGGCAATAGGTTCCAATACCGGGTATCAGCCTTCTTAAAAAAAGGATGCAGGTTGAAATATTCAGCCGCCACGCGTGTAAGGCTTTGCTGAGGGCGCACTGCCCACTGGTGATTGGAAAAATACCTTATTTCGTTTGCCCCTTCTCTTATGGCAATTCTCAATGTGGAATACGCGGGATGCACATCCACATCGGTTATTTCCAGGGAGTAAGGCAAAATATCCAGTGTATCGCTTACCTGATAATCTACAGGCACTTCAAGCATGTAGTAAGCTGTATCCACAGGCTTACGCCCAAAGCATCCTGCAAGTATTATAATCAACACAACAGAAACCAGATGTAGTTTTTTCACAGGAGTATATTTTTAATGAATATTTCTATCAACACAGATAAAATCGGCAACTAATTCAGGCTAAGAAATTACAAAAGCATCATTGCAGTGACCGATCGGGAATATCCCGGGCCCTTTGCCCCCTTATTAATACAGATGGATTGGCATTTATCTGCCGGGAGGCCTCGTTTAGGTTTTCCAGGGTATGTTTTAAAAGGGTAAGATTGTCTGACAAGTCTTTTGAGCCCCGATCTAAGTCAGCATCCAGCTTCACCAGCAGTAACTGTGTCTGGGCCACAGTAAAAGCAAGGTTTTCGATGAGTTCCTGCAGGTTGGATTCGCGCAGGCTTAAAGAAATCTCCCGTAGGTTTCCCAGCACCTCGCTCAAGGTGTCGCCCTGCATGATATTGTTAAAGGCACCCATGGCAGCCTGCAAATCGTTAGCAGTAAGTTCAAGTGTACCTGCAATGTTGCTGGCCTTATTAATGGTTTCGCGGGTGGCATCGCGGTTTTCCGCGACCAGCTGGTTTAC
>SLOR01000073.1 GCA_007132395.1 Bacteroidales bacterium | reverse complement strand
TTTCACAACCCGCATATGGAGTATGTGGTAGAGCCCGGCGAATATCATTTATGGGTAGGCAACTGCTCTCAATCAGGAATACAGAAAAGTTTTGAAATCATAAAATAAAAAGTACAAACGCACTAATCCAACTTTTGAAATGAGTCAAAAAAGTTACACCATTTTTATATCGCTGATTGTGGCCCTGGGCGGTTTTCTGCTGGGTTTCGACAGCGCGGTGATTTCGGGGGCAACCCCCTTTTACCGTGAAACCTTCGGATTAGATTCCGGCTCCATGCTTATCGGCTTCTCGGTAAGTTCTCTTATCCTGGGCGCCATCATGGGGAATATTTTAGCCGGCAGGCTGGCCGACCGTTTCGGAAGGCGCAAAATCCTTATGGTTACTGCCATGCTCTTTACCGTGAGTGCCATTGCTACTGCGCTGGCATCCGACATCGGAACTTTTCTTACTGCCCGCATCGTGGGTGGTTTCGGTGTAGGGATGGCTATCCTGGTAGCACCGATGTACATTGCTGAAATTGCTCCCCGCAAATTGCGCGGAACCCTGGTTACCTTTAACCAACTCAACATTGTAGTGGGTATCTCCATCGCCTATTTTTCCAATTACTATTTCCAGCAAACCATTGCCGACCCCGATTTGAAATGGCGTATGATGTTGGGGGTGGAAGCCATTCCCGCAATAATATATTTTATCTTGTTGTTCTTTGTGCCCCGCAGCCCCAGGTGGTTGATGCAAAAGAATAAAGAAGAGGAGGCAATGAATGTGCTGGTGAAAGTTCACGGACAGGCACAATCTCTAATCGAATTCAATGAAATTGACAGAAGCCTTAAAGAAGAAATCAACAAGGACAAGGCCCGCTGGTCCGATGTGTTTTCTTCCCGCATGAAAACCGTATTGATAATCGGGTTTGGTATTGCCTTTTTCCAGCAGATTACCGGTATCAATGCCATTTTCTATTATGCGCCCATGATTTTTGAGATGGCTGGTGGAGGCAAGGATGCTGCTTTTCTGCAAGCCGCCATCCTTGGTGTTACCAACGTAGTAATGACTGTTGTGGCCATGTTCCTTATAGACAGGCTGGGTCGCAAACCCCTGCTCTACATTGGTGCCACAGGTATCTGTATTTCTCTTGCTATCGTAGGATTCTCCTTCCACAATGCAAAATACAATATTGATGCCCGCAGCATGGAAACCCTCATGGAAGAGGTTACTGAAATGGACGCCGACCCCGTGCATCTTGCCAGAATTCTTTCTCTTAACGATTTGCAAGGACAGGTGTTTGAAAACGAAGTAGCATTTTTCGAATTGGTAAAAGAAAAGGTAGGTCAGGATACTTATAACAGTTTTAAAGAGATTATCCTCAAACACAGTATCACTATCAATGGCATATGGGTACTTATCGGTTTGCTTATGTTTGTGGCCTCCTTTGCCATTTCTATGGGGCCGGTTATGTGGACCCTGTTGTCGGAAATCTTTCCCAATAAACTCCGAGGGCTGGCTATATCCATTATGGGCTTCTGGAACTCCATCGTGAGCTTCTCTGTGGCAACCGTATTCCCTGCCCAGCTTGAATTTATGGGCTCGGGTAACACTTACCTGATTTACTCCTTCTTCGGGCTTCTTACCTTACTCTTCGTGTGGAGGTTTGTACCCGAAACTAAAGGAAAGTCGCTGGAAGAACTTGAATCTAAACTTATAAAATAATATACCATGAAAGAAATAAAATTTATATCACTGATATTATTATCCATGCTGTTTTTCGGATGTAATATGGAGCAGGGAAAGGTAAGTGACCCCATGTCAGAAGGTCCTTCTGTCGTAGAAATGAAAAATGTTGACGGCAGGTACCGCCTGTTTGTAAACGGAGAAGAATTTTTTGTTAAAGGCGCCGGCTGTGAACACGGCCCTTGCAGTGAGATTGCCGCTCACGGGGGGAATTCTATCCGTACCTGGCGTACTGATAACCGTCGTCAAACCGGGATGGAAGTGCTGGATGAAGCCTGGGAGAACGGTCTGATGGTTATGATGGGTCTTGACGTGGCACGCGAAAGACACGGCTTTGATTATGATGATGAAGAAGCAGTAGCCGCTCAACTGGAGCAATTTCGTAAGGAAGTACTGGAGCTGAAAGACCACCCAGCACTGCTGGGTTGGGGTATCGGTAACGAGCTCAACCTGCGCTATACCAACCTGAAGGTGTGGGATGCGGTAAACGATATCGCCCGTATGATTAAAGAGGTAGATGGCAACCACGTAACCACCACCATGCTTGCAGGAATCGGACCCCGTGAAGTAGAGTATATTACCCAGAATTGCCCTGACATAGATTTTATTTCCATTCAGATGTACGGTGATATCATTAACCTTGAACAAAGGATTAAAGACGCTGGTTACGATGGCCCTTACCTGGTTACCGAGTGGGGTGCTACCGGACACTGGGAAATGCCCGAAACCGAATGGGGTTCGCCCATTGAGCAAACTTCCACCGAAAAGGCCGAAGCCATCAAGAAGCGTTATGAAGTAGCCATTTTAGGTGACGATGAAAGATGCATGGGTTCTTATGTATTCCTGTGGGGACAAAAGCAGGAACGTACCCCATCATGGTACGGACTTTACACCGAAAAAGGTGAGAAGACAGAACCTATCAATGTGATGGAATATTTCTGGACCGGTCAATGGCCCGAAAATATGGCGCCCCAAATGCACGATATTACCATCGTGGGTAAGGGTGGACGCTTTGATAATGTAAGATTGTCGAAAAATGGCGAATATACTGCTAAGATTGAGGTTGAACATCCCGACAACGGGAGTCTTACCGTTAGAGCGGAAATTATGCCCGAACCTGAGGAGCTCAGCGATGGCGGTGATTATGAGCCCCGCCCCGTTACCATCGAAGGACTTATCCTTTCTGCCGATACCTCTGAAATTACTTTCAGAGCACCTGCTGAAAGTGGTGCTTACCGCATCCTGGTGTATGTTACCGATACCGACAACAATGCCGGTACCGCCAACATTCCGTTTTTTGTGGAGTAAAAATATCCAGACACTTTTTTCCCAGTTTGTATGAGTCTTGGGCGCTGAGCCTGTCGAAGCGCGTATTTGTTCAGAATTCAGATACCGTTTCGACGCGCTCAACGACCCGTAGGTTCTCTAAAGCAGGCAAAGGGGAGAGTATCAAAATTGAAACACCTGCATAAGTAAATGCAAAAACCCATTACAAAAACCAAAATGCGAATCTTATTCATACCCGTTTTCATAGTGTTGTTTTTAGTTGTGAGCTGTCGGCCTGAGGGGTTGCAGGACCCGGACGAAAAGTATTTTCGTCAGGCCGACAGTCTTTTAAAGCTGCTAAGCCTTGAAGAAAAAGCCGGGCAAATGACCAATATTGGTCTGCCCGCGCTTGTTCAGGGTCCTTTCTGGAACGACTTTGACACACTGCATCTGGATACAGCCAAAATGTACCATCTGCTTATTGAAAACCATGTGGGATCGGTTCAAAACAAAGGAGTTTACCCTCCCTGCAAGGATGAATGGCACCGCATTATTAAAACTTTACAGCAATACGTGCTGGAAAATTCACGGCATAAAATTCCTCTCCTCTTTGGTATGGATGCCGTGCATGGGGCCCACTACACAGCGGGCTCCACCATCTTTCCTCACCAGATTGCCCTTGCTGCCAGCTGGAATCCTGAACTGGCAAGAATTACCGGAGAGATTACCGCATACGAGATGCGCGCCTCCTCCCAGACCTGGAACTACGCCCCGGTGCTGGATGTGAGCATGCAACCCCAGTGGGGACGCATCTTTGAAACTTTTGGCGAAGATACCCATATGCATAATGTTATGGGAAAAGCATTTATCCAGGGACAACAGGGGAGCAAGTTGTCTGATACCACGAGGGTAGCCGTATGCCTGAAACA
>SLOR01000404.1 GCA_007132395.1 Bacteroidales bacterium | reverse complement strand
TGTTAATATCGAAATTCCTTCGGAGTCCAATTTGAAACTGCTGGCCCCTGAAAAAAACTTTTCCAGCGTGCTGTCTCCCATGCACCAGATTGCCGAGGGCATAATCAGTAATACGGACGAGCGGCGACGGTTCAGCAAAGCCCCGCGCTTTGTGCCGGCCGGGCAAAGCACCCAGCTTATTGTGGGGGCAAGCCCCGAGCGCGATTTGGATATCCTTAAGCTGGCCTCGGGCCTGTATGAAGAGCAAAAACTCAAGCGGGTGTACTTTTCGGGTTATGTGCCTGTAAACCCCTCCGATGCCCGGCTTCCGGCCCTGCAACAGCCTCCCCTTGTGCGCGAAAACCGGCTCTATCAGGCCGACTGGCTTATGCGCTTCTACCAGTTTCGTTACGATGAAATACTGGATGAGCAACACCAGTCGCTCGACCTGAATATGGACCCCAAGCTTGCCTGGGCGCTTCGTAATCCCCACTTCTTTCCTGTTGATCTCAATACAGCACCTTACGAAATCATCCTTCGTATTCCCGGCATTGGCGTGCGATCGGCAAAACTCATCGTGGCCAACCGGAAGTTTGGCTCCATCTCCTTTCTTCACCTTAAGCGAATGGGGGTCGCGCTGAAACGTGCCAGGTATTTTATCCTTTGCCGCGAATTGCCCTCCAAAGATTACCACCTGAAACCTGATGTGGTAAAACAAAAGCTGGTCAGGTCTACTGCCTCCTCTGGAGTGCAATTGAGCTTGTTTTAATAGTGTTTTGTCTTTTTATACATGTATGAGAATGATGGTATAATGCTTAATTATAAAGTGCTGTTAGACGTCTTGTATAAAACAGTACCTTTGCACCTCCTTTTCAAATTTTATTTTATACATCGATAATCCCTCCTTTTATTTATGATTACTGTTTCTGACCTGGGTATCCAATTCGGGAAGCGCGTTTTGTTTCAGGATGTGAACCTGAAATTTACTCACGGTAACTGTTATGGCATTATTGGTGCCAATGGTGCCGGCAAGTCTACTTTCTTAAAAATGCTGAGTGGAGAAATGGAATACTCCAGAGGCTCTGTAAATATGGGTGCAGGCGAGCGTATGTCTGTTTTGCGCCAGAATCACTCCCAGTTTAATGATTGCACTGTACTTTCCACCGTATTGATGGGGCATACCCTTCTGTGGGAAGTGATGAATGAAAAGGATGCTATTTATGCCAAAGCCGAATTTACTGAAGCTGATGGCATGAGGGCTTCTGAGCTGGAGGCTCAATTTGCCGATATGGATGGCTGGAATGCTGAAAGCGATGCTGCCAGTTTGCTTAGCGGGCTGGGGGTAAAAGAGCACCTGCACCAGAAACTCATGAGTGAGCTGGAAGGTAAGGAAAAGGTGAAGGTATTGCTGGCGCAGGCCCTGTTTGGCAAACCCGACAACCTGCTGCTGGATGAGCCTACCAACGACCTGGACCTGGAAACCGTGAACTGGCTGGAAAACTACCTGGCCAATTTTGAAAATACCGTGCTGGTAGTTTCGCACGACAGACACTTTCTTGACTCTATATGCACGCACATCGTGGATATAGATTTCAATAAAATTCAGCTTTTCTCAGGCAACTATACCTTCTGGTATGAGTCCAGTCAGCTGGCCTTGCGTCAGCAGATGAATCAGAACAAAAAAGCAGAGGAACGCAAAAAAGAGTTACAGGAGTTTATTGCACGCTTCAGCGCCAATGCTTCCAAATCAAAGCAAACTACCAGCCGCAAGAAGATGCTGGAGAAGCTCAATTACGAAGAGATTAAGCCTTCTACCCGCCGCTATCCGGGCATTATTTTTACTCCCGAACGTGAACCCGGCAACCATATCCTGGAAATTAAAGGCCTTACAAAGAGCCTCAACGGGACGCTTTTATTTAAAGACCTTAGCTTTTCAGTGCAGAAAGATGATAAAATTGCCATTCTTTCGCGTGATGCACGGGCCATGACGGCTTTGTTTCGTATTATTAAAGGACATGAGGAGGCCGACAGCGGAAGCTTTACCTGGGGACAAACCATCCTCAAAGCCTACCTGCCCCTGGAATACGATCATCTTTTTAACAATAATCTTACCCTGGTCGATTGGCTGGCACAGTATACTGAAGACACAACCGAGCTTTATCTGAGGGGTTTTCTTGGAAAAATGCTTTTCTCCGGCGAGGAGATTTACAAAAAAGCCAATGTGCTTTCAGGAGGTGAAAAAGTACGCTGCATGATTGCTCGTATGATGGTGCGCAATGCTAACGTTATGATTCTGGATAATCCCACCAACCACCTCGATTTGGAATCAATACAGGCTTTTAACAATACACTTATAAAATTCAAAGGAAATGTGCTTATGTCGTCGCATGACCAGAAATTTATTCAGACCGTTTGCAACAGAATTATTGAAGTAGGGCCACGGGGTGTTATTGACAAGCAGATGGACTATGACGAATACATTCATGATGAAAGGCTAAAAGAGCAAAGAAATCAGCTGTATCTCTAATTGTAATCATGAGCATATGCTTATCTTTGCTGCATTTTAACTGTTAAACGATAAAATGTTCATTGTGTATGAAGTTTAGAAGATGGTACGCGCATTTAGAAGAGATACTCAATAGCATTACCCATGGTATCGGTATTTTACTGAGTATTGCAGCGCTGGTATTGCTGGTAGTATTTGCCAGCATAAGGCCCTATGGCGATGTATGGAAAATTGTTAGTTTTTCCATTTACGGTTTCAGCCTTATTATGATGTACACGGCATCTACCCTTTATCACAGCTACCAAAATCCAAAAATTAAAAAATTTCTTAACCTGTTTGATCATGCAGCCATTTATGTATTGATTGCGGGTACTTACACTCCTTTTATGCTGGTATCTCTGCGTGGGCCCTGGGGTTGGTCTATTTTTGGCGTTATATGGGGGTTGGCTATTGCCGGGGTAATATTCAAACTGTTTTTCTATAGTGATAAGTACCGTAAACTTTCTGCTATCATTTATTTCCTGATGGGATGGATAATACTCATCGCTATTCGCCCCCTGCTCAGCGAAGTGCCCACAGGTGGGCTCCTGTGGTTGCTTGGCGGCTGCCTGATTTACAGTATGGGTATTCCTTTCTATATCAAAAGAGAGAAAAGATTTTTTCATGTAATCTGGCACCTGTTTGTGCTGGGGGGTAGCATTACCCATTTTTTTGCCATCTTTTTTTATGTGTTGCCGCATAAATAAATTTCAGGTGTAAAAGGACTATCACTGTATTGGTTTGTAAGGTTTTGTGCTTGCGTTTTGCTTGTAGCTTCTGGTTCTCAGCCGTTGGGGGTTGGATAATTATGATTCTCCTTTTTTTGGGATGTAATTGATTGTAACAAAATACATACCTTAGGCGTCACAATTATTTGTACCCATAACCCCAAACCTATGAAAACGTCATTTGCCCGCCTGATTAACCCTTTAAAGTCTTTGTGGACTAAATCTAAAAACTATTTCTCCCCCGGTAAAGCAGCCCTTTTCGGGGCAACCCTCGCTATGTTTATTGCTTTCAGTATTGCCGTGCTGGCTTCGGCTATGGTATTCCAGGATGCGCTGGGATGGGGCGTTGTGCTGATGGTGTGTGTAAGCCTTCTGGCAGTTTCTTTCCTGGGCGCCTTACTGGCAGTTTATCTGGTTCGCTGGTTGAGCCGCGCTCCTTTTTGGTTTATGGTAGCCCTGTTGTTTGGTATACCTGGCATAATGATGTTTTTCCATATCACAATGCCTTCTACATTAATGGTATTGCTAATGCTTGCTCTTTTCTCTGCCTTTGTGGGTGGTACGTTATGGAAGTTCAAGCAAAGATGGGCGGATGGAGGAAAGACACAGCGCGGACTTATGATAGCATTGCTGTTGGTGGGGCTTTCAGGAATTACAGGAGGACTGCTATGGCTGTTTTAACCCG
>SLOR01000035.1 GCA_007132395.1 Bacteroidales bacterium | reverse complement strand
TACAACAGCCTGTTTGAAGATTTTCCCTATTTTGCTCAGATGCTTGACAGAGACGACGGACGGGTTGACCTCTCCTGGGTGTGGATGGATGAAGGAGCCTGGATAGGGCATTCTGAAATAGACCGCCTGTACCTGGATTACAGATACAATAACTGGCAGTTTCGCGCAGGGCGTCAGCGTATTAACTGGGGCATCAACCTGGTGTCCAACCCCAACGACCTTTTCAACACCTACTCCTTTTTCGATTTCGATTACGAGGAACGCCCCGGTGCCGATGCGGTGAGGGTGCAGTATCATACGGGTTTTGCCGGCAGAATTGAATTGGCCTACAGCCCTGCCAAAGATGCTGAGAACAGTGTAGCGGCAATGCTTTGGTCAACCAACTACCAGGGTTATGATGTACAGGCTCTGGCCGGGTATTATAAAAACCGTTCTGCAGTGGGCCTGGGCTGGGCCGGAAGTATTGGCGGTGCAGGATTCAAAGGTGAGGCAACATGGTTTCACGATCTGGAAGCTGAGAACGGAAGCAGAAAAAGCAACCTGGTAGCCGCCACGGGCCTGGATTATATGTTTGGCAGTGGCACATTCGGGGTTATTGAGTTTTTGTACAACGGGGGGTATGACCCCATGCCGGATATGTTTCTCATGTTCGATCAACCCCTTTCGCCCGATAATATTATGTTTTCAGAATATGCCATTACCCTCAGTTTGCAACATTCCTTCTCTCCGGTATTCAACGGAAACCTCGCCCTGATGGCCCTGCCCGATCAGGAAGCCTTTTTTCTTATGCCCCGTGCCGGCTGGTCGCTCATAACCAACCTGGACCTGGATGTCATCTCCCAGATTTTTGTGGGAGGGAAAGACTCCATCTTCAGTGAAGCGGGTTCGGCCTGGTATCTTTCTTTAAAATACTCTTTTTGATAAACACGGGGAATGCATATTACTCCCCGGCCAAGTAACCACAAATGACCACGATTATTATTATTTGCCATGAAAACCACAACTCATATTAGCTGGAAGCACAGTTGGAATGAGAAGCCCGTTCTTAACCACAACACTCCCGGTAATCGGTATCACCGAATGCTTTGGGGCAGTTTACGGCTGCTTGTCATTCTAATGCTTATGATTGCTGTTTTATTTAACTCAGCCAGGGCTGCAACGCCTGTTTCCGACAGAAAAACTGTTGCCGTTGTTTTAAGCGGGGGAGGAGCCAAAGGAGTGGCCCACGTTGGCGTGCTTAGGGCGTTGGAAGAAAACAATGTGCCCATCGATTACATTGCAGGCACATCCATGGGTGCCATTGTAGGAGGATTGTATGCAGCAGGATTTTCTCCTGCAGAAATAGAGGAGTTCATAACTTCTGAAGAATTTCTGATGGCATCAACGGGGCGATTGGATAAAGCTCACGATTATTATTTTTATCATCAGGATCCTATGCCTGTATGGATATCTTTAAATTTCAGACCCGATCAGGCGCTGAATTATCAGGAGATTATCCGCGAAAATATCCCTACCAATATGATTTCTCCAGGGATGATGGATTTCTTGTTTATGGAATATCTGACCCCGGCCTCGGTAGTGGCAGGGCATAACTTCGACAGTCTTTTTGTTCCTTTCCGGTGCATAGCTTCCGACATTGAAAAAAAAGAAGCCCTTGTAATGCGTAATAATTCACTGGCTGAGGCCGTAAGGGCATCCATGACCTTTCCACTTTATTTTAAGCCCATTGCAATTGATGGAAAAGTGTTGTTTGACGGAGGAATGTATAATAACTTTCCCATAGATGTGGTGTTGGAGGAGTTTAACCCTGACATTATTATTGGCAGTGTAGTGGCATCTAATCCGGCTTCCCCCTGTATTCATGATGTGTTTTCCCAGCTTGAGAATTTGCTTATGGCCACCTCAAGCTATGAATTACCCGACTTTTGCACTGGAATCATTCTTCATCCCAATGTGCCCGAATTGAGTGTAACGGATTTCAGCCGAAGCGACGAGGTTTTTCTTGCCGGGTATGAAGAAGCACTGGATAATATGGGGTTTATTCATGCTATGATTAACAGCAAAAGATTCAAACAGGAGGTGAATTACAAGAGGCATAAATTCCGCCAGCAATATCCTGAAACGAGAGTCACTGATGTCGTACTTGTATCAGGGGATAAGAGTGACGGGGAGTTTGCACGGTCGTTTTTGTTGGGTGACAACGAAAGTATATCCCTTGCCCAGCTCAAGGATAATTACTTCAGGATGTTGTCCATCAATAAATTCAGGCATATTTACCCACGACTGGTATATAACGGGCATTCGCAAAGCTACGAACTCCGGCTTGAACTACTTAAGAACAACCCTTTAAAACGCGAATTCGGTGGAAATTTGTCCTCACGCTCCATTAACCAGTTTTTCGGCGGCTTTTCCTATGAGCATTTGGGCGAATACCCGGCAACCATTTATTCCAACATTTTCCTTGGAAACTATTACAATAGTGCATTGGCAGGTTTACGTCTGGATTTTTTTAAGAAAAGCCCGTTTTATTTTCTTACAGAACTGACCTTTAGCCGCTGGAATTATGCCTCGGAAAGTGTTTTTATTTTTGAGGAGCAAAAGGCCTCTTTCGTGATAATGCAAGATATACAGGCAGATTTCCGTTGGGTTTTTCCGGCTGGATATAAAAGTAAGATAGAGGCCGGGATGTTTGGCTCCCGCAAAAGAGAGCAGTTTTATAACGCTACCGCTTTTTCTCGGTCTGATACAGCTGATGTGCTTCGCCTTCAACCTTTGGGGGTATATGGTACCTTTGAAAAAAGTACCCTTAACCGGGTTCAGTATCCCACCAGGGGTAGTTTTTTCAATCTCTCTGCACGTTATATTTTGGCACTGGAAAGCTATTCGCCGGGAAATACCTCGCAAATAACCAGGAGAGTTAACGATAATCACAACTGGTGGGAGGCGCATCTGAAATGGGAAAACTTTTTTGTTTCCGACGGCCCTTTCAGAATGAGTTTTTCTTCAGAAGCCTTTTTGTCCGACAGGCCCCTTCTGGCAAATTATACCGGAACCAAAGTGATGGCCCGGCAGTTTAACCCGTTCCCCATTGCACATACGCGTTATCTCGACGCGTTCAGGGCCAACCATTTCGCAGCTGCCGGAGTTAAAGCACTTTATATGTTCAACCGTAATGCCCATATTCAGCTAGAAAGCCATGCTTTTATGCCGCTTAAAGAAATTTTACCGGAGCAGAGCCACAGACCAGCCTACGGCACACTGGCCGACAGAGCTAGTTTTATGCATAATGCAGCACTGGTATACCATACCGCTGTTGGCCCTGTTAGTCTGAATGTTAGCTATTTCGACAACGAACCCGAGCCCTGGAGTTTTATAATCAATTTTGGTTACATCCTTTTCAACAGAAGCGTTTTGTGAGGGTGTTCGTTTTCGTGCGTTCCCTGTTTTGATTTGATATAGTAAGGGTTAAAGCATAGTAAAAAAAAAGCTATAAGTATAAGGAAATTAATTAAATACAGTTTTTGGTTGAAAATTTGATAAAGATATAATCATGAAGCTTACATAGCCACTGGAAGCGCAAAAAACATTGAATATGAGTATCCGCTATCTTGCCAATCTAACTGATGGGGCTAAAGCCCCCTGTTCATTGAGACTTTCAATACCGTCAGTTAAAACTGACGGCAATGGATAGGTAATATACCCGGATATTGCCACAAATCAAGGGGCTTTAGCCCCATTAGAACAACAAATACTAATTGTAAAGTAGCGGATATCAAAATAATTAAATTAGTTACTGATGAAACCCACATAAATCAGGCGTTCACAAAAAACAATGAATAAGATGTAAGTGGGTTCCATTCTACAAATTAAAAAAATTTTCGAATGAAATACAGAACAAATTCTTTTATGCTGATTGCAGCAAGCCTTTTTTTAATGGCTTCCTGCATAAAATCCGATTACTTCCCCTGCGTAAAATCAAGGGGTGAAATTGTCGTGATCGAAACAAGTGCGAGTAATTTCAATTCAGTTGATTTGCGATTGCATGCTTCAGTGAAAGTTTCTCGGGCAAGCGAATATTCTGTGCAGGTTAGCGCCCCGGAGAACTTGCATGAATTTATTACCGTGAGCGAAACCGGTAAAATGCTTGTAATTGAAACCAATCGTTGTATCAGAAACCGGAAAGATGAAATCACTATCCATATTGAGATGCCACATTGGTCAACCCTCCGGGTGTCAGGTTCAGGTACAGTTGTTGCCGAAGACTTTGGGCCAATGGCCCTTGCAGAGCTGGAAATTTTGGGTTCAGGAAATCTTGAGGTGGCAGGTGAGTTTGATCAAATCCGCAGCTATGTGGGTGGCTCCGGGAGTATAAAGGTTTCCGGCACCGCGCTTTCGCAAAAGGCTGATGTAGCTGGATCGGGTAAGATTGATGGTTTGTATCTTGAATCTGTATCTGCCCGTGCACATATAAAAGGTTCAGGCTCGGTGAGGGTTTGGGCAAAAGAGAAGCTGGATGTTAAAATATCCGGAAGCGGAAATGTATATTACAAGGGCTTCCCTGGTGTTAGTACCAGTATTTCCGGTACCGGAAAATTGATTCACCTGGATCACTGATAAAAAACTTCATGATTTAATTGTGAAATAAAGAAAAGTTTCCTCATATTTGCAAAAAAATACAAAAGCCTGTTATACAGTTGTATAAACCATGATTTTTAAAGTAATTTGCACAATAAATCATCTTAAAATCAACATGTAGACACAAGAGAGTGGCAAAGATTCTATAATTGAGTCTTTATATAATGCAATCAAAGTTTGAATGAGAATAGTTAAAAATTGTCGCATGTACACAAGAATACTCACTTCCTGCCTTAAATTTAAATACTAATGATACAAGAAAAATATCGCATTCGCCCAGCCGGAGTTCAGGATAAAGAAAAAATTCGTAATTTATTTGTACAAACCGAAGCAAATAGGAAAAATCTCATAAATTCCGGGCATGTTCAGCCTGCATATATCGAAGACTTTGTTAACAAGGTAATTGAACAGGGGAATATGATTTTGGTAGAAAACTCCAGGAACGAAATGGAACTATTTGGGGAAATTCATTGCTATAATACCCGTTCGGCAAAGGATGAAAACAGCATGAAGGAAATGATTTTCTTCTCCAGGATGGAAAACGATGAAATTGACAGGGAAACCGAAATTGTAGGCTGGCTGTACAATGAAATTGAAAAGAAATACAAGGATGTGTTTAGTGTAGAGGTAAACACTCCGGTAAAAAGTCTTCATTCAGCAGAACAATTTCTGAAAAAGGGAATTAAAATTGAGGGGAACTACAAGGCACGTGTGCAAAACCCCGGGCATAGTCAAAATGCCGTTTTACCCCTTTCGTGGATTAATCCTTCATTTAACTAGATATTTCCTTTTAACCGCTTAGAATATCATTGATATATCCGGCATTCAGGCAGGAAACCCAGCTAAGGGGTACCTGCCTTTTCTTTTGTGCTTTAAATCTGCACAAAAAAAACAACAAGCGGCAATAGCTTATTTTTTTAACTTTGATGTTTGTTTTGCTCAATACATCTCGCGGATGATTATATCCACAAAACTGAATTACAAACGTAAACCCTTATAAGAGATGAAGAAAACCTTGTTTTTAGTATTCGCCTTGCTAATGTTTCATTCCTGCGGACAAGGCAGTAACGTAAACCAGCAGGAAGAGGCCGCAGAGCCCACCCAACCCCGTACCCGTATTTTGATGAGTACTCCTTTTGGTGACATTACCCTGGAACTATTCAACGAAACCCCGCTGCATCGCGATAATTTTATCAAGCTGGCCAACGAGGGGTACTATGACGGAACCTTGTTTCACCGTGTTATCAATGCCTTCATGATACAGGGCGGCGACCCTCACTCAAAAGACGCCCAGGCCGGTGAGCAGCTGGGTGCCGGAGGCCCGGGATATACCATCCCTGCAGAGTTTGTAACAGGCAAGTATCACCATAAGGGTGCCCTGGCTGCTGCAAGGCAGGGAGATCAAGTGAATCCGCAGAAGGAGTCTTCCGGATCACAGTTTTACATTGTACAAGGGCGCATGTTCTCCCATGAAGAACTGGATGTGCTGGAGCAACGTACCGGAAATGCATTTACCACAGAGCAACGTAAAACATATACCACAACCGGCGGTACGCCCCACCTGGATGGAGAATATACCGTGTTCGGCAAAGTAGTGGCGGGGCTTGACGTGGTGGATAAAGTTGCTGCCGTGGAAACTGACAGAACCAACCGCCCAATTGAAGATGTTTCCATCACTGTAAGTGTATTACCTTAAGTTTTTAAAATACCTCTCTTATTACTATGACAGATAAAATTAATGAGCTGCTGAAAGTTGTTGAACAGTTTCAAACCGACTCCTGGGATGAGGCGGAAGAGTTTCGTATTCGGTTGTTATCGAAAAAAGGACAAATCAGTTTACTTTTTAACGACTTTAAATCCTTGCCACCTGATGAGAAAAGAGAGGTAGGGCAACAGCTTAATACCTTAAAGGAAGCCGCTCTGCAGAAAGTTAACCAGATAAAGCAACGCCTGGAAGAGGAAATAATAAAGTCGCAAGGCTCAGATAAATACCCCGACCTTAGCCTTCCTGCCGAGTTTCATCACACCGGGAGTCGTCATCCTATTTCTATTGTCAGAAATCAAATCAATTCAATTTTTGAAAAAATCGGTTTTGTTATTTCAGAAGGGCCCGAGATAGAAGATGACTGGCATAACTTTTCTGCCCTTAACTTTGCCGACGAGCACCCCGCACGCGACATGCAGGATACTTTTTTCGTGGAGAAAAACCCTGATATCGCCCTGCGTACACACACTTCGTCGGTTCAGGTTCGGGTAATGAAAAATCAGAAACCTCCCATCCGCACCATTTCACCTGGCAGGGTGTTTCGCAACGAAGCCATTTCGGCCCGTGCCCACTGTATCTTTCACCAGGTGGAAGGTTTGTATATTGACAAGGATGTTTCTTTTGCCGACCTTAAGCATGTGCTGAATCATTTTGCACAGGAATTTTTCGGTAAGGAAAGCCGTATCAGGCTCAGACCGTCTTACTTCCCCTTTACCGAACCCAGCGCCGAAATGGATGTTTCCTGTCCTTTTTGCAAGGGCAAAGGTTGCAATATTTGTAAGGGAACCGGATGGGTAGAAATCATGGGCTGCGGAATGGTTGACCCCAATGTGCTCGAAAATTGCGGTATTGACAGCACAGTTTATTCTGGCTATGCCTTTGGAATGGGAATAGAACGTATTACCATGCTCAAATACATGGTAAATGATTTGAGATTGTATTTCGAAAATGATATGCGCTTCCTGAAGCAGTTCTCCTCAGCCCATTGAGAATCAATCTAAAAACACATTATTAAAAAAAAAGGCCGAAACTTAAGGCCTTTTTTTTTGTGCCCTGTAACTTTTGCACGGGCTTACCGTCTTAAAAGCAGAAATTGGCCAAATTCTTAACAAAAACTGAGAAATATGAAAGCTTACAAAAGAACATATCTGATTGCCATATCCATGATGATACTGCTGACTAGCATGAATTCCTGCGGCTTTGACCTCAATACTATCAAAGGAAACGGAGTAATGACTACCAGTGATTTCAGCCTGGAAGAGTTTACTGCCATCGATGCTGCAGGGATGTACCGCATTATTCTGAAAAAAGGTTCTACACCTTTTGTACAAATAGAAACCGACGAAAACATAATGCCCTATGTAAACGTGAAAGTGGAGCGCGGCACCTTAAAAATTTACATGGACAGAGGCAATACATACAGGCCCGGTCGTATGGAAGTTTACATCACCATGCAGAATCCTGAAAGAATCAGCCTTTCGGGTGCTACCAGCTTTTCTTCCGACGACATTATCACTACGGATCGACTTGAGCTTGACCTTAGCGGTGCCACCGACCTGAAACTGTCCGTAGATGTTGGTTCACTTCACACTACTGTATCAGGGGCAGGCAGTATTGAATTGCAAGGAAATGCGCAATCGCACCACGTGCAACTTAGCGGAGCAGCCTCGTTGAAGTGTGGTGATCTGATAACCCGCGAAACCGCAGTAAATATAAGTGGAGCAGGCTCGGCCGAGGTGTATGCTACTGAAAAGCTCAATGCAGGAATTGCCGGTGTGGGCAGTATTCGTTATGGCGGCGACCCGGCAAGTATTAATATGAGTAAAAGCGGCCTGGGCTCCATTAAACCCCTGTAAAAAACCATCTTTTTATTAATAAAAAACAAGAAAACAACCTTTGCAACCTTGATTACAAATCTTTTAATACTTCTAAACATGAAAACAAAAGAATTTTTTAAAAGCACTTTTATCGGTCTGATCTTAGTCGCATTTTCAGCAGCTGCTGGTTTTTCACAAACCGTAATTCAGACAATAGAGACAAAACCCTTTTCCGGTATTGAAGCCGGGAGTATTTTCAAAATCGAACTTACCCAAGGTGATATTTATTCCCTCGAAATAGAAACTGAGGAAGAACACCTTGATAACATTGAAACGCGCTTTCGTAACGGAGTTTTGCAACTGGAATTTAGTGGCAGGGCACGCAACCCGCGCGCCACGGCAAGAATTACCGCGCCCGAAATCTATAGTATCAAACTTACCGGAGCCTCATCGCTCAAAGCACTCACACCCATTGAAACTTCCGAGATGACTTTGTCACTATCAGGTGCAACATCAGCCGAACTCAGCCTTATTGCAGATTTTCTTAAGTCCAATACTTCCGGTGCCTCTGGTCTTACCATCAGTGGTAGGGTAAATAATCATGAGGCTACCGTTAGCGGTGCATCACAATTAAGAGCCAGTGAGTTGGAAACCGAAAGAACCAAGGTAAATACCAGTGGTGCCTCACAGGCAAGGGTTTGGGCCAAAGAAAGCCTGGAAGGTAATGCCAGTGGCACTTCGCGCATTGCTTTTGACCACGAGCCCCAGTCTAAAAGATTGACCAGCTCCGGTATGGGTGTAATCAATAATGTGACAGGGGCGGTTATGAATGCCAATACCACAAACTTTGGCGATACAACCAAAATCCGTATTGGAGGTCGCGACCTTTTAATTATTGACGATGACGGCACTCCTCGTACCAGCATCAGGCGTTCGCGCAGATCATTCGCCAGCAACTGGTCAGGTTTCGAGATGGGTATTAACGGGTATCTGTCGCCCGACAACAGCCTTAACTTAAAGGGCGATGCAGAATACATCGACCTGAGGTACAACAAATCGGTAGTGGTTAACCTGAACCTCTGGCAGCAAAACTTTCCCATCATCAAAAATAACCTGGGGCTTGTAACCGGGGTGGGGATTGGCTGGAACAATTACCGCTTCGACAATCAGACCCGTATCGTGCATGATCGCGCAGGGCTTGAGTTTTACGAAGACAGCCTGCTTAATATCACCAAAAACAAATTTACGGTAACATGGATTAATATTCCCTTATTGCTGGAGATGCAGTCCTCAGGCAGAAGACATCATGAACGCTTTCACCTGGCCGGAGGTATGATTTTAGGCACCCGTATCGGAACCCATGCCAAGTATGTTTATGATGATAATGGTAAGAAACGGAAAGAGAAGGATTACAAGGACTTTAATATGAATCCTTTCCGCTTTGATGTTACTGGTCGCGTTGGTTGGGGCAGGGTAAATCTTTTTGCCACCTATTCGCTCAACAGCTTGTTTAAAGAAGATAAGGGCCCGGAGCTATACCCCTTCAGTGTGGGGATAAGATTAATAAACCTCTAAAACCATCGATTACATAACCTCAAAAGGAAAAGGGTGGAGTTTTTAAACTCCACCCTTTTCTTATTTATAAACCCAAAGGATTACGTTTAGATTTCCTCTTTTTCATCCTTATGTGATACGATGCGAAGGGTATCGTGAGCAATAACAAGCTCTTCGTTGGTAGGTACTACCATTACTTTTACCCTTGAATCGTGCTTGGATATCATATCCAGTTTTCCTCTTAATCCTGTGTTCTTTTCAGGGTCGAAATTAACACCCAGGAATTCAAGGCCTTTGCAAATAGCTTCGCGTGTTTCGGGGCCGTTTTCACCTACACCACCCGTAAACACAATCATATCTACACCCCCCATAGCGGCCGCGTAGGCACCTATATATTTTTTGATGCGGTAGATGTACATATCAAGTGAGAGGTCGGCTCTTTTGTTACCTTCTTTCCATGCGGCTGTTTCAATATCGCGCATATCGGAAGAAACACCGGAAATGCCAAGCATACCACTTTTTTTGTTGATAAGACTATTGGCCGCTTCAGCATCCAGCCCTTTTTTCTTCATGATATAAAGCAGCGCTCCCAGGTCAAGATCGCCGGTGCGGGTACCCATAATCAAACCTTCAACGGGAGTAAGGCCCATGGAGGTATCAACTGACTTTCCGTTTTTAATGGCGCAGACGGAAGCTCCGTTGCCCAGATGGCAGGTAATGGCTTTTACATTGTCGCGGCGCATAAACAAGGCATCACAAGCTGTTTCAAAAACAAATTTGTGGCTTGTTCCGTGGAATCCGTAGCGGCGGATTTTGTCGTTTTCGTATAGCTCATAAGGCAAAGCATACATATAAGCATACTGGGGGATGGTTTGGTGGAATGCGGTATCAAAAACAGCCACCTGGGGCACACTGGGCATAAGTTTCTCCATGGAAACAATACCATTGAGGTTGGCGGGGTTGTGCAGGGGTGCCAGCTCAATAACATCTTCAATGTTTTTCTTTACTTCAGGAGTGATTAATGCACTTGCACTGAAGTTTTCACCACCGTGGGCAACACGGTGCCCTACAGCTACAATATCATTAGTGCTGCTGATTACACCATAGTCAGGATCAAGCAAAACTTTCAGAATCAGGTCGATGCCTACTTCGTGGTTGGGTACATCCTGAATAAGGTAGTACTTGTCTTTGCCTTTTGATTGATGCTTCAGTTCACTGTCTTTCAGGCCTACTCTTTCAAGAATACCTTTGGCCAGCAATTCGGCATTGTTGGCCATGTTGATAAGTTGATACTTGATGGAGGAGCTCCCGCAATTTAAAACTAAAATTTTCATTTATATGTACTTATTAAGGTTAAAGGATGCTATATGTTCCGTGGGGGCAGAACCCCCGCGGAGGTTGGGGTTAAACTCAATTCAGGAAAAATTATTTACCCGCAGCCTGATTTACAGTAATAGCTACCAGGTTTACGATATCATCCACAGAACAACCTCTCGACAGGTCGTTGATGGGTGCAGCCATACCTTGCAATACCGGGCCTACCGCCTCTGCTCCGGCAAGGCGCTGTACCAGTTTATAAGCAATGTTTCCTACCTCCAGGGTGGGAAAAACCAGCACATTGGCTTTTCCGGCAATTTCGCTGCCGGGGGCTTTGCTTTGGCCAATGGCCTCAACAATGGCTGCATCAGCCTGCATCTCGCCGTCAATCTTTAGGTCAGGCTGCATTTCTTTTGCCAGCCTCGTGGCTTCTATTACTTTATCGCACATGGGGTGTTTTGCACTTCCCTTGGTGGAGAAACTCAGCATGGCCACCCTGGGTTCTACCCCCACAATGGCGTTGGTGGTTTGGGCAGTCATCACGGCTATCTGTGCCAGTTCTTCTGCCGTGGGATCAGGGTGTACGGCGCAATCGGCAAACACCAGGATGCCGTCTTCGCCCCACTTCTTGTCGGGCATAATCATGATGAAGGCACCGGATACCACACTGATACCCGGGAGGGTTTTTACAACCTGAAATGCAGGGCGTAGTACGTTTCCTGTGGCGTTGGCAGCGCCTGCTACCTCACCATCGGCATCTCCGTTTTTGATTAACAATGTAGCCAGGTAAAGGGGGTCTTCAACCAGTTTGAGTGCCTCTTCTTTGCTTAGTCCTTTGTTTTTCCGAATCTCGTAAAGCATCTCCGCATAGAAGTCTTTCTTCTGATGGGTTACCGGGTCTATTATTGTTGCTTTGTCAATATTTTTCAGCTGATGGTTGGCGGCAAGATTTTTTATTTCTTCCTCGTTGCCGAGCAAAATAATGCGGGCAATCCCATCTCTGATAATCTCATCAGCAGCTTTCAGGGTTCTTTCTTCTGTTCCTTCGGGCAATACAATGCACTTGTTGTGCTGTCTTGCGTTGTTCTTGATTGACGTTAACAAATCCATTTCTGATGCGGGTTTACTATGAAAAATTATTGAATTTCAACGAACAACAAAATTAGGATTTATTTACGTTCATTCATAGGGTTGTTACTGTTTTTTTGCACGTCTTAACATTATGACCAACTTAGGGTTGTTAGCGGTATAACAAGTCGGGTTTATGTTCAGTTTCCGTAGGTGGGTTTGCTTATTTGAAAACGATATGTTTTCCACAACAGGGTTTTTGTCTAACTTTGCAAAAAAATGACAATATGCGTGCAGCTTTTCGGAACATGTTGCTGATAGTTCTTTTCTTATTTGCCGGGGCAGGGCATGCATGGGCTACCAATGATATCCCCCAGGCGGATTATGCATTTGAAGTGCCTCATGCCAGTTCTGTTATATGGGATTCAGTTATGGTGCCCGATGCCAATGAGGATTACAGCCGCGTAAGGGCTGCAAGTGATTTATACGGAAGGCCCATTTTGTTTTCCAATGCAGAGATACAACCTGTGGAAATTACGCCTGTTAAGTCAAATGATACCGCCACCTTGTGGATAATAATCAGTCTTGTTATTATTGCCGTGGCAAAGTATCAGTTTCCCCTGCGATTTAAAGAAACCCTTATGGCCAGCTGGGATGGAAGGTTTTACAGCCAGATTGAAAGAGAAGGTGGCTTGCTCAGCAACTGGGTGAGCTTTTTCCTGTTTTTGAATTTTATGCTGGTACTGGTATTGCTGGTTTACCACTCGCTGGCTGCCGGCACATTAATGGATGCCTTTTCCGCGGTGCAGCCAGTATTTTTCTTTGTTTATTTGCTTGTAGTTGTAATGGGGTTTTATTTGCTGAAGTATATCCTTATGGTTTTTCTGGCATGGGTATTCCGAACCCGCGAAGCCACCTTTTCATACTTTCGCAATATCTTGATTGTTAATTTTTTTGTAGGGATAGCGCTGTTGCCTTTGCTTGTCATCTACACCTATCAGCCAGCAGCGATACTTTTATATGTTGCCTGGGGCGTTTTAGTTGCAGTAAACCTTTATAAAGTTATGCGCAATCTTGTTATAGGGGCAAAAGCTACAGGTTTTTCTGTGTATTATATAATTTTGTATCTTTGCGCCATCGAACTAGCCCCTTTGCTTTTTATTGTTAAATACGCTCAGAACCTGCTTATGGCTTGAGATTCAGACAAATGATTGCGGAGGGAAACTGCAGGAAAAAAGGGGAAAAAAGTACTCCTGAATGATTAAAGGGAATCAAAAAGAGTTTAACCAAAAATATAAGGAGAGCAGACTTGAAAATCAAAAACGTACTAATTTCACAGCCACAACCTGACAATGAAAAGTCGCCTTATTCCGAACTGGCAAAACAGTTTAATCTGAATCTGACTTTCAGGAAGCTCATTAAAATAGAAAGTGTTGACAATAAGGAGTTTCGTAAGCTCAGGATTAACATTCTTGATTATTCAGCTATTATTCTTACCAGTCGCCATGCGGTAGATCATTTCTTTAGCCTGTGCGAAGAGTTGAGGGTTGCTATTCCTGAAACCATGAAATATTTCTGCATGTCAGAAGCCATAGCACTGTACCTGCAGAAGTATGTCCAATACAGGAAGCGCAAAATCTTTTTTGGCAGGAGCAAGTTTCCGGAACTTCTGGAGCTTATTAAAAAACAAAAAGGCGAAAAATTTATTTTTCCCTGCGCCGAAAATCACACCAGCGACATTCCCGAACTTCTGAAGGCGAACAAAATTGAGCACATGGTAGCTCCTATTTACAAGACGGTTCCCGATACCATCAACGACCTTGATATCGATAGCTTCCACATGATTGTATTCTTCAGCCCTTTTGGTATCGAATCCATGAAAGAGAATTTTCCCGACTACAAACAGGGAGATACCATTTTTGCAGCCTTTGGTGCCGCCACCGTAAGCGCTATTGAAAAAGAAGGTGGCGTGGTGCAGGTAAAGGCTCCTACTCCCGAAGCCCCCTCTATGACCATGGCGCTGGAGCTGTTTCTCAAAGCCCGCAAATAAAAACCCCCGATATGGCAGAAAAATTGCCTGACAAGAATTTGCACAGCTTTTCCAAGCAGGAAAGGCTGTGCAATTTCACTTTTAAGAAGTTGCTTTTTCAGGAAGGAGAACAGTTCTCCCAGTATCCTTTACGTATTTACTGGAAAATTATTGACAAAAACCTGGAAGATATATTTTTCTCTGGTTCGGTTACCCAATTCAGCGAAAATGCCGGAAGCCGAATCTCTCCCTTTGCGCAGCAGAACCCGTCTTATCCTCATAAAAAAGTACCCTCAAATGCTTTGTTTACAACACCCGTGCAATGCCTGACCGGGGCTTCGGGCAAAGTGCACAAAACGGCTCCGATACGCAATCAGTTAAAAAGAATTAT
>SLOR01000024.1 GCA_007132395.1 Bacteroidales bacterium | reverse complement strand
CGCTTAAAGTCCTGCACGACATCAGTTTCACCTGCCATCCCGGCCGTGTATTCAGCCTGCTGGGGCCCAATGGCGCCGGAAAAACCACTACCCTTCGTATTATAGCTACCATCCTGGCAGCTACATCGGGCACCGTGAAAGTGGGTGGCATCGATTTGAATGAAAACCCTTCAGCGGCACGGGCAAAGATGGGTTTCCTTACCGGAACCACAGGCCTGTACGAAAGGCTTACACCCAATGAGGTAATAAGCTATTTTGGCAAACTTAACGGGCTGGACACCAACACTATTGAAACCCGAAAAGAAAAGCTCTATACATTGCTGGGTATGCACGAATTTGCCAATAAGCGTATCGGGAAACTCTCAACGGGTATGAAGCAAAAAGTGAGTATTACCCGTACCATGATACACGACCCGGAGGTAGTGGTTTTTGACGAACCCACATCGGGACTGGATGTCATCACGGCCAAAAACATCATTGAGCTGATTCGCGACTGCAAGGACCAGGGAAAAACCGTTATCTTCTCTTCACACATCATGAGTGAGGTGGATTTGCTCTGCGACGACCTTTCCATAATTCACAACGGGAAAATCCTGTTCATGGACACCATGGAGAATTTCCGCAGCCAGATGCAAACCGACAACCTTACGGAAGAATTTATCCATATTGTATCACAAAGCGAAATGACAGTATAACTTACATTGCCGTTTTTAACCCCTTTGAAACATCAATTGCCATGCTTAAAAATATTCTCAACATATTCAAAAAAGAAACCCTGGATACCATCAGGGACAAGCGCACCATCATTGTAATGGTATTGGTACCTTTGCTGGTATTCCCGGTAATTTTCATTGCCAGCAGCCGCCTGCAGATGTCGGTAATGGAACGCGAACAGGAGCGCACGCTGCGCATTGGCTTTGTAAGCCATGACAATGACACGCACCTGGAAGATTTCATAAAAAACCAGGAAAGAGTAGAACTCATTCACATGGATGACGAAACTCAGCTGGAAAATCTTATTCGTAGCGACAGTCTTCAGTATGGTTTATTTATTCCTGAAGGCTTCGGACAAGCCCTCAGAGGAATGGAAAACACTTCTCTGCACCTGTATTTCTCCGGAGCACGTTTTACCGGGAAAGAAAGAATTGACCGTATCCTGGCTGCTTATGAAAAAAGCATTGTGGGCGAACGCCTGGAGAGGATGGAGCTAAACCAAACCTTTATCAAACCCTTCCAAACCGAATCAATAAATATTGCCAGCGGACAGGAAATGATAGGAAAACTGGCCGGAGGCTTCCTCCCCTATCTCTTTATCATCTTCTGTTTTACTGGTGCCATGTACCCGGCCATCGACCTGTTTACCGGTGAAAAGGAACGCCGCACCCTGGAAACCCTGCTCACCGCACCCGTATCGCGCATTGAAATTCTTATCGGCAAAATGGGTGTAATTGCTGCTACCGGCCTGGCATCGGCACTACTGGCCATATTGGGTCTTTTCGTGGGGCTGCAGGTTTCCGCCGGTTTGCCCGACTTCCTCATGTCGGTGGTAATGGGAATCCTGACTTTTGGGTTCGTAGCTTACCTGCTGGTAATGCTCATCCCCCTAACCATATTCTTTGCCGGGCTGCTTGTTCCGCTAACCATTTATGCCAAAACTTTCAAGGAGGCACAAAGCATTGTTACCCCACTTACCTTTATCGTGATTATCCCGGCTGCTATGGGCCTTATTCCCGGCATTGAATACAATGCCGCCACGGCGCTAATTCCTATCCTGAATATTACCCTGGCAACCAAAGAAATTATTGCCGGCACCATTCATTTCCCCCATTATCTCATCACCGTGGTTTCGCTTATTGGACTGGCGGCCTTATCCGTTGTATTCTGTGCCAAATGGTTTGGAAAAGAAAGTAATATTCTCAGATAATCGCATTTTTCATTATGACTGGAAGTAAGATATTAGAAGTTGAATCTCTAAGTAAAAAATACAAAACCGTACAGGCTTTACATGATATAACATTCTCACTTGAGGAGGGCGACATTTTCGCCTTCCTCGGGCCCAACGGGGCAGGGAAAACCACCACCCTGCGCATTCTTCTTGACATTATAAAAGCCGACACAGGAAGCATTAAGTGGAAGCTCAATGGCTATTCGGGCAAAGTACCCAATCCGGCATTGATGGGCTACCTGCCCGAAGAAAGAGGGCTATATACCGACCTGCCTGTTATTCGTAGTTTGGTTTACCTTGCCTCCATCAGGGGCATGAAGCCTACAGAAGCACACCACGCTGCCATGGAATGGCTGGAAAAACTGGAACTGGCCGATAGGGCAAAAGAAAAACTTCAAAACTTGTCAAAGGGCAACCAGCAAAAGGTGCAGTTTATTGCCTCCATAATACATAAACCCGCTTTTGCCATTCTGGATGAGCCTTTCAGTGGCCTTGACCCTCTGAATCAGGAAAAGTTCATTGCATATATACAGGAGCTTAACCAGCAGGGAAGTACAATACTATTGAGCTCGCATCAGATGCCCCTGGTGGAAAAAATTGCCCGGAAAGTTTTTCTTATCAACAACGGACAGGAAGTGTATAACGGGCACCTCTCCGACATTTATAAAAAATATGGCCAGCACCACACCCTGATAGTTAGCTTTGACAGTGAACCTCCAATAGGGCAACTGAAAGAATCAGGAATAATTGAAAGCATTGAAATAGAGGAGTCCAACAGGCTAAGACTCACTTTTGCACAGGGAGTAGCGCTGAACCAAATCATGGAGAAACTTTCCTGCTTGGAAAATCTTCATACCGTAAAAAGTGAAAATGCAAACCTCCACGACATTTTCGTTTCTCTGGTGCAAAACCAGAAAGCAAATTAACCAGCTTCAGTCTGTACAACAGCTAAAAACAATACAACAGGCATACAATCATGAATTATTATAAACAGATACTTACCGTAACACTTTGGGAATACAAGCGTTTTTTTAAAATTAAAAATGAGCTGATAGGCATTGTAGTAATGCTTGTGCTGGGTACAATGGGCTTTTACGGGGGAAAATATGCCGCATCAGGAACTTCTGAAAAAAGAGAGCTTTATGTTGAACAGGGTTGTCCCGAAATCTTGAAAGAAATCCTTCAGGATTCCTACTCGATTACAGAGATAAGCCCCATAAAAACAGACTCGATAAAGGCCGGCATTGCAGAAACACGCCAAGGAATGCTGCTTGCAAAGGATGGCAATCAGTTTATCTTGTATGCCTACAAAAAACCCGGGGGACTTAACAGGCTTCAAACAGCCCTGGATGCTTACCGCCAACAAGTGGCAATGCAGGAGAAAGATATTACTCCCGACAAACTGGAGTATATCATGAAACCTGCTTCCCTGAAAGAAGAATACTCCTTTCAGCCCCAGAGTTCACAACGAAGAGTACTGGCTTATTTTTTTGCAGGACTCATGGTAATGGCCGTATTTCTTAGCTTTGCCTTCCAGTTTACAGCCATTACCGGGGAGAAACAGCTGAAAATAACGGAGCAGATTGTTTCGGCCATTAAACCCCAGGTGTGGATGGATGGAAAAATACTTGGCATTACCCTCACCGGGCTATCATCCATGCTTATTTACACAATGCTGGCCATATTGGGGGGCGTTTTATTCTTTCAGTTTACCGGGGCCTCTGCAATGCAAATTACAGGCTACCTCCACCTGCCTTCCATATTATTGTTTTTCGTATTTACCCTTATGGGTATACTTATCTGGAACTCCCTGCTGGCAGCTATTGCATCCATAATTACCGACCCCAACAATTCAGGCAAGAGTTCGCTGATGATGGTTCCGGTTCTGTTTGTGCTCTCTTCTTTTTTAATCATCCGCGACCCTGACAACAGCGTGGCAGTTTTTCTCTCCTGGTTTCCGCTTACCTCTGCCACGGGTATGCCAATCCGCTGGACCATTACCGAAATCAGCTGGTGGCAGCTGGCTGGTTCTTTCGCATTGCTCATCATTGCTTTTTACTACCTTAAAAGGCTCGCTGCTAAAATATTCCGCGTATCAATCCTTATCAGCGGGAAAGAACCTTCGTGGAACGAGGTGATTAAAATGGTGAAGGAGGATTAAGGTGATGGAATAATAATGCCTTGGGGAAATCATCGCAAGAAACGAATTATTCATGATTTCAGTTCCCCGGCGATAAACATCTCGAAATCGTAAAGGAATATATCCCGGTTTCTGCCCAGCACATCATCCAGCATGTAAGCTGCCGTTACGTGCGGAATGGTGCGAATTTTCTTCAATAAGCCGTTAAAGTCAAACCTTCTGTCATCGGCATCAATCAGCATGAGGAAATCCAGCTGTGGTGGGGAGTGGAAAAGCAGGTGTCCGTTGTGCGATCGGTTGCTGACAAGAAAAAAGGCCTGCTGCAACTCTTCCTTCTCATGGTAATATACAGCATATTGCTCAATGAGGCCGGCATCCTTTCCGTTGGGCAAGGAAATATCGGAGCGGCGGGAGAAATTTACCTTAAGGTAATTGTTGATGAGCCAGCAAAGCCGGTAATCTTTTTCGGGGCAAAATACACCGGCCACGCGGTATTCCGCTTCATAAGGCAGCCTGAAATGTGTTTTTTTTGCCATATCCCCGTTTTAATAGATTACAAATTTAGGGAATCGGCTCTACAAAATAAGGATAGGATAAAAAGAAAAACCCGGGCATTTGTCATAATTCTTCTCATGTTCATTTGGCAGCCCTGCCAATCAGACCTGTAAGTCAAAACTTTCCCCTCATCAAAGTTAAAAGAACTCAACAAATCAATATCTGCAGCATATTTCGAAAAGCTTTTCTGATGCAGCTTTATCGTTAAAGAAATGGCATGGCGTTATTCTTTTCTTTTCAACATATTTACTGGTAACACCTCTAAGCGACTCATCCAGTGCACAAAAAAGCGGGGTAGCTGCACCTTGAGCCGGGCTTTCCCAACCGCCATATCCCAGGTTGTTGCTGAGTTTGGAGTTTACATCACCGGGATGGGCAGCAAGTACAGCAATGTTTTGGTCTTTAAGCTTTTCTCCCCACACTCCTGTAAGCATGCGATTGGCCTGTTTGCTCTGCCGGTAAGCCATATCATTGTTGTATTTCCTTTTGTGAAATTCCAAATCTTCAAGGTCAAGATCTCCGGCCCAGTAGCTTGCTACATTTACAATACGGGCATCCTCTCTACCCTTCATAAAGGGGTGAAAAAACTCCATCATCCACATATAACCGAGCACATTGGTGGCAAATTGCAACTCAATGCCTTCAGGGGTTTCCATGCGTGTTACCGGGGTTGCAGCTGCATTGTTGATAAGAATATCCAGCGGCCCCTGCCAATGGTTGGCAAAATCTTCTACTTCAACCTTGCGCGACAAATCAAGGGCATAATAGCCCACTTCTGCGCTTTCAACTTTTCTGATTAAAGTTTCGGAAAGCTTTTTAAGTTTTTGCTCATCGCGTCCCACCAGGGTGAGTGCGTAACCCTTACGGGCAATTCCTTCTGAAATAGCTTTACCTATAGCACCATACGCTCCTGTTACAATAACCTTTTTACAGTTCATAATTCCTCCCGTTTTATGCGTGTCAGGGTAAATATACACAAAATCGCGCTTTTATCCCTGCAGGATAAAATGCAGTGTGCTTACATTTTGGGAATATGCGTGCGGCTACACTTTTTTTAAACCAAAAGAGTTAATACTTTTGAAAGGAAATAATAATTTATGTGTATGACAACAGCTGAAATAACTTGCTTCCTGCCCGCAGGGCCTGCGGAGGATTTACAATATAACCTTGACCAACTGGCTGCCAGCCCTATGGTAGCCGAAATTTTCATTACAGGAAAGGATATGCCCAAAGGCATTAAGCTGCCCGACAAGGCGTGCTTTGCAGAGATTCCTGCCCTTTCTGACACAGCGGGCATTCAAAAAGCAGCAAGGCTTTCACGTGCATCTTACACCCTGATCTACACCCAAAGCCAGCAACTTCACCCCGGGCCTTTTGCACTGGAAAGGATGGCACAAATAGCCCGAAGCACAGGCGCAGGCCTGGTGTATGCTGACCACTACAAGACGCAAGGAAAAACTCCAGCACCTCATCCCCTTGTTGACTATCAGGAGGGTAGCCTGCGCGACGATTTCGACTTCGGTCCGGTTTTGTTTTACGATACCAAACACCTTAAGGAAGCTGCCACACGCATGACCCGGCATTTTCTTTTTGCAGGACTTTATGACTTGAGGCTGAAGGTATCGCAAACGAGTAAAATAATAAGGGTTCCCGAGTTCCTCTATGCTGTGGGAGAAATCGACACCCGCCAATCGGGCCAAAAGATGTTTGACTACGTAGACCCCAAAAACCGGGAGGTACAAATTGAAATGGAAGAAGCATGCACCCTGCACCTGAAGGATATCGGGGCATGGCTAAAACCCGTTTTTAAAGATATTTCATTCGAAGGACATGACTTTAGGGTAGAGGCATCTGTAATCATTCCGGTAAGAAATCGCATCAAAACCATCGAAGATGCCATCCGTTCTGTTTTTACGCAGAAGACCGGCTTTCCTTTCAACATCATCGTGGTTGACAATCATTCAACCGACGGCACAACCCAAAAACTCAAGGAGCTCGCCGGGGAAAACCACCGGCTCATCCATGTAATCCCAAACAGGCACGATCTGGGAATCGGAGGTTGCTGGAATGAAGGCATCTTTCATGAGCAATGCGGTAAATTTGCCATTCAGTTGGATAGTGACGACCTGTATATGGATGAGGGCGTACTGCAAAAAATCGTGGATGCCTTCTATGAGCAAAACTGTGCCATGGTGGTAGGGAGTTATCAAATGGTCAATTTTAAACTGGAAGCAATTCCTCCCGGCTTGATAGATCATAAAGAATGGACCCCCGATAATGGTCGCAACAATGCATTGCGTATTAACGGACTGGGGGCTCCCAGGGCATTCTTCACCCCTGTGCTGCGAAGTATCAGGATTCCCAATGTGAGTTATGGAGAAGATTATGCCGTGGGGCTGGCCATTTCAAGGCATTACCAGATAGGGCGTATTTACGAACCCCTGTACCTGTGTCGCAGGTGGGAAGACAATACTGACGCCTCCCTCGACATTCAAAAACTCAACACCCACAACACCTATAAGGACAGAATACGCACCATTGAGCTGTGGGCACGAATGCAAATGAACAGGAGTTAATGCCTTTACGGAATTTTGCCCGGAAATAATCCCTTAATCTGATTCTACGGAATGACCGACAACACTACACATCCGGAAACAATTCAACACAAAGTGGAAGCCTTGCTGTACGAGCAAACCACTTCGTGGGAACTGGCAGCACACAACTACAAGGGACTGGAAAAAGCTCATCAGCGATATATTTCCTTTAATAACGGCCGTTTGAAGCTGGGCTTGCAATTTAACCCCGAAAGGATATACTCCTCCGCTGCCAAAGTGGATGACAAATCCATCAGTGAACGGAAATGCTTTTTGTGCCCGCCCCATCTTCCCCCGGAACAAAAAGGTATTGCATGGAAGGAGGACTTCCTGATTCTGGTTAACCCCTTTCCTATATTCCCCAGGCACCTTACTATTATTCACCGGGAGCATATTGCCCAGCGCATCAACGGGCATTTTGCTGAAATGCTGGATTTAGCCCAATCCCTTGAGCAGTATGTGGTTTTTTACAATGGTCCGCGCTGCGGTGCATCAGCACCCGACCATTTCCATTTTCAGGCAGGTAATAAAGATTTTCTTCCCGTTTATAACGAATTTGAAACCCACGAAAAAATACTGCTGAAGACACAGCAAGGCAATAGTGCATGGAGCATGGAGCAATACCTGCGCCATTGCACAGTGCTGGAAGGCAATAATCCTACCCTGCTCGAAAGCTGGTTTCAGCAGCTGCTGCAGCACATGAAATCCATTACCCCACAGGAGCCGGAGCCCATGATGAATTTTCTGGCAACTTATGAAAATAACATCTGGAGAGTCTTTCTCTTTCCCCGGCGTCTGCACCGCCCCCGGCAGTTTTTCGCAGAAGGAGAAGATAATATCCTGCTCAGCCCTGCAGCCGTTGACATGGGGGGTATGCTGATTTTTCCCAGGGAAAAAGATTACACCGGCATCCAAAAGGAAGCCATTGAAGATATTCTGAAGCAAATAACCTGGGATGAGAACGACTACCAGCAGCTCATAACCCGATTTAGTAATAGTAATCTCTAGTATTATGCAACCTTACATACATGTGGGCATCATGTTTGCCCCTTCCATCTCCTTCGAACTTCATGGCGAGTACACATCCACCCACAGCCCCAATCACTTTCAGGGTCCTGTAAAGTTAGAGCGAAACGCGCATGGAGAAACCTCCTTGCTATATGAAGGAACCAAACAAAAGGTTCAACTCCCGCTGTTACTGGAACCTGCAGATGCGGCAAAGAGTTTTTTTGAGCTAAAAGATGTAACCATCGGCATAAACTTTCACTGGGAGCGGCAGGAAAACCAACGCTTTACCGGAGCCTTGAAAATCATTGAAGAAAACGGGCACCTCACCGCTATAAATATTCTGCCCCTTGAAGACTACCTGAAAAGCGTTATTTCTTCTGAGATGAGTGCCACCTCTTCCGAAGCACTTCTTAAAGCTCATGCAGTAATATCACGCAGCTGGTTGCTGGCCCAGGTGGAAAAAAGCAGGAAGCTGAAGCAGCAGGATAACAAACACGATTTTCCTGCGCAGAAAGGAGAGCACATCCGCTGGTACGACCGGGAAGACCATCTGCATTTCGATGTTTGTGCCGATGACCATTGCCAGCGCTATCAAGGAATTACCAGGGAAAGCACACCAGAGGTAAGCCGGGCCATAGATGCCACCCGCGGACAAGTACTTACCTTCAACGGGCAAATATGCGATGCGCGCTACTCTAAATGTTGCGGAGGAATTTCCGAACGTTTTGAAAACGTATGGGAGCCCGTTGCACATCCCTACCTCAGTCCGGTAACCGATAATTCACGCCAGCCCGAAGGTTTCGACCTGCCCCTCAACAGTGAAGCCAAAGCAGAACAATGGATTAACAACCAGCCCGAAGCCTTCTGCAACACCCACGACAAGCAGGTCCTCTCGCAGGTACTCAATGATTACGACCAGGAAACCCTGGATTTTTTTCGTTGGGAGCAAAGTCTGACCCAGGAAGAAATTCAAGAGCTGCTCTACAAAAAGCTCACGCTTAGTGTGGGTAAAATAGTAAGGCTGGTTCCTATAGAGCGCGGAGAATCCGGAAGGCTTATAAAACTGCATATTGAGGGTACAGAAAAAAGCATTGTAATAGGCAAGGAACTGGAAATACGGAAAGCTTTTTCGCCCTCTCATCTTTACAGTGCTGCATTTGTGGTGGAGCACCTGGATATACATGAAGGTGTGCCGGGTCGGTTTTTGTTCAGGGGTGCGGGCTGGGGCCACGGTGTGGGCCTTTGCCAGATTGGCGCAGCAGTAATGGGAACTAAAGGATACACCTATGAACAAATACTGGCTCATTATTTTACAAATTCACACCTTGAAACACGGTATTAACAGAAAACGAGCATTACAATGAACGCTAAAAGAAAGAACCCGTGGATATGGGTGCCCAGCCTTTATTATGCCCAGGGCCTACCCTATGTAATTGTAATGACCGTATCGGTTATCATGTACAAACGCCTGGACATTTCCAATGCCCAGATAGCCCTTTACACCAGCTGGCTGTATCTGCCATGGGTTATCAAACCCCTGTGGAGTCCGGTGGTGGATTTGTTTAAAACCAAAAGATGGTGGGTTGTGATTATGCAGCTCATTATTGGTGCAGGACTGGCCGGGGTGGCATTAACGCTTCCCACAGAGAATTTTTTCAGGTACTCACTGGCATTTTTGTGGCTGCTGGCCTTCAGCTCTGCCACCCACGATATTGCCTCCGATGGGTTTTACATGCTGGGGCTGGAAGAAAAAGACCAGTCTTATTTCGTGGGAATCCGTACCACCTTTTACCGCCTTGCCATGCTTTCAGGTCAGGGATTACTGATTATACTGGCCGGTTTTTTCGAGGTGTATACCGGACGCATTGCCCTGGCCTGGTCCATTACATTCGTGTTTATTGCCGTGTTTTTTTCAGGGATTTCCCTGTATCACAAGTTTATGCTTCCCCGGCCCGTGGGCGACATTAGTGTGCCACGTGAGGCAGGAAATGGATTGTTTCATGAATTTTTCCGCACCTTTGGTTCGTTTTTTCGCAAGAAAAACATATTACCTGCCGTTGCTTTTCTGCTGCTGTACCGTTTGGGTGAGGCCCAGCTGATAAAACTGGCATCTCCTTTTCTGCTTGATCCGGCCAGCGAAGGCGGGCTGGGACTGGCCACTGGCGAAGTGGGATGGATTTACGGTACCATCGGGCTACTGGCTTTAAGTCTTGGAGGAATTATCGGCGGCGTAGCAGCTTCACAAAAAGGGCTTAGGTTCTGGATTTTTCCCATGGCACTGGCCATGAACCTGCCCAACCTGGTGTTCGTATACCTTTCGGCAGCACTGCCTCAAAGCATCTGGCTTATCTCAGGGGCAGTGGCGGTGGAACAGTTCGGCTATGGCTTTGGCTTTACAGCCTATGTGCTGTTTATGATTTACTTTTCGGCAGGGGAGCACAAAACAGCACATTACGCCATTTGCACTGCGTTTATGGCGTTGGGCATGATGCTGCCCGGCATGGTATCGGGATGGATACAGGAAGCCATAGGATACCACGCATTTTTCATCTGGGTTGTGTTTTGCACAATCCCCGGGTTTATCCTGATTCGCTTTTTAAAGATTGACGCTTCCTTCGGCCGCAAGATAAAAAGCCAGGCATAGCCTTTCTAACATAAGATTCAGCGTAGTATTTCGTACTTCTTCTTTTTTTCATCCAGTACCCTGCATATGGTGTCAAGCTGGGTAATGTCCTGAAGATTGAAGGTAAGAGTAACCTGCACAAAACCTACCGGTACAGTGGTAATAGATCGCTCATGTACAATATCGTTAATATTGGCTCTTATCCCTGACAAGATACTGATGATGGATTTGAGTTCTCCAGCCTGGTCGGGAATCAGCACGGCAATACGTGCGCGCAAGCCTTCATCCATCATCCCTTTCTCAAGAATTTGCTGCAGAATTCCCATGTTGATATTTCCGCCACTTATAATGGGAATTACGTTGCGACCGGCTAGGTCCAACTTTTTGTGCAAAACAGCTGCCATGGCAGCCACCCCGGCGGGCTCAGCCAGTATTTTAGCACGTTGCAACAACAAGTAGGCGGTATGGGCAATTTCGGCATCATTTACAAGAACCAGATCGTCTACGTATTTACGGGTGGCTTCATAGGTAAGGTGCCCGGGAGTTTTTACGGCAATACCATCCGCTATGGTATGCACGGAGGTAAGGGTATTGGGTTTCCCTTCCTGCAGTGATAGTTTCATGGATTGTGCTCCTTCGGCTTCCACACCAATGATACGGATATCAGGGTTCATTTCCTTCAAGGCAATGGCTACACCTGCAATCATGCCTCCACCTCCGATGGGAATAAGCACATCGTCAATATTTTCCAGCTGGTGAAATAACTCAAGCCCGATAGTTCCCTGGCCTGCAATGATAAAAGGGTCGTCGAAGGGATGAACAAACACAGCGCCTGATTTTTCCTTATAGGTCATGGCGGCAGCATAGGCATCATCAAAGGTATCGCCCTGCAGTACTACCTCTGCCCCGTAACCACGGGTAGCAATCACTTTAAGGGGAGGAGTAAAAATGGGCATAAACACGGTGGCCTTTACCCCTATAAGACCAGCGGCATAGGCAACACCCTGGGCATGATTGCCCGCCGAAGCACATACAACACCTCTGTCAAGCTCTTCCTTGCCAAGATTTATGATTTTATTATAAGCCCCTCGTGCCTTAAAGGAACCTGTGGATTGCAAATTTTCAAGTTTCAGGTAAACATTGGCCCGCGACATGGACGAAAAGGTTTTGCTGTGCTCAAGAGGGGTAACCTTGGTAATACCCTTTAACCGGGCCTGGGCTTTAATAATATCAGAAAAATCGGGCAACTTAGTCATGTCTATGAGGAATTAAAGGCTGGTAACGATAGAAAGCCAAAACAATAATCTGTTTTACATCTCACCGCAAATTTAGCACAAAAGATGGCTCCGGCAGCTCTCATATCAACCGAAAAAACCTTATAGGGTTTCACCGGCCGCATACTATTACAGAATAACGATTAAATATCTTCAGAGGAAGAATCATCCTCAGGAAGTGGTTCGGAAGAAGGTGGCGGGGCTGGAATTTCGCCCTTAAGCACTTTCTCATGGGCCAGTTCAGCGGCTGCCTGTTCGGCTTTTTTTATGGAGAAATCTTTACCTGAAGAAACCAACACACCATCTACCAGCAGATTTACCACGTAAATTTTCATCTTCTTATTATTCTCCAGTTCCTCGGCAACTACAAACTCCAGGTTGCGCTTTTCCTTCTGTGCCCACTCAATAAGTTTACTCTTGAAGTTTACCTCCTTGCTGATAAGCCCTTCCAGGTCGAGATGGTTTTGAATTATTTTTTGCACAAGTATTTGCTGGGTAAACCGATATCCTTTATCCAGATATACGGCACCCACGAAAGCTTCAAAGGCATCGCCCAGGATGGAGGTTCCCACAGACTGATTTTCGCGGTTGGTTTGCACGAGTTTATCGAGCCCCAGCTTTCGCGAAAGCATGTTAAGGTTTTGCCGACTCACGATGCGTGATCGGATTTCGGTAAGAAAACCTTCGTCTTTGAAAGGAAATTTTTTGAACAGGAAGTCGGCAACTACCGAACCCAGCACGGCATCTCCAAGATATTCAAGGCGTTCGTTACTGTGCCTAAACCCGTTACTGACCGACACGGCCATGGATTTGTGGCGAAAAGCCAGCTTGTAAAGGGAAAGATTGCGGGGTTTAAACCCGAATATATTATTAATAGCCAGGATGAGTTCTTCATCCTGGCTATTCTTTATTCTAAATACTTTTTTTAGGAAATTCAAGCTATCAGACTCTATTCTGCATACTTCTTGAAAGCAATACAGGCATTATGGCCACCAAAACCGAAGGTATTGCTAAGTGCAACATTAACCGTTCTTTTTTTGGCTTCATGGAATGTAAAGTCCAGTACAGCAATTTCTGGGTCGTCGGTAAAATGATTGATAGTGGGTGGTACTATATCATTTTGCACTGCAAGGATAGTAGCTATGGCTTCTGCAGCACCGGCGGCACCCAAAAGATGCCCTGTCATAGACTTGGTAGAGTTGATGCTGATTTTTTTGGCATGTTCTCCAAAAAGATTCACGATAGCAGTAGGTTCTGCAATATCCCCCAGGGGTGTTGAAGTACCGTGAGTGTTAATATGATCAACATCTTCGGGTTTCAAATCACCATCTTCCAGTGTATATTGCATTACTTTCATAGCGCCCTTCCCTTCTGGATCGGGAGCAGTCATGTGGTAAGCGTCGGCAGAAAGACCGCCACCGGCTACCTCGCAATAAATCTTAGCACCTCTTGCTTTCGCATGCTCCAGTTCTTCGAACACTATACATCCGGCACCCTCTCCCAGCACGAAACCGTCGCGGTCTTTGTCGAAAGGACGTGAGGCCGTTGCAGGATCGTCGTTACGGGTAGAAAGGGCTGTAAGGGCGTTGAAGCCACCAAGGCCCGCTTCGTTTACCGCAGCTTCTGAACCTCCGCTAATGAACACATCGGCTTTACCCAAACGGATATAGTTCAATGAGTCAACCAATGCGTTGGCTGCTGAAGCACAGGCAGAAGTAGTGGTAAAGTTGGGTCCGCGAAACCCGTATTTGATAGAGATGTGCCCTGCGGCGATATCAGCAATCATTTTAGGAATGAAGAAAGGGCTGAATCTTGGCGTGCCATCTCCTTTAGCAAAATCACTAATTTCTTTTAAGAAGGTATCCAGTCCTCCGATACCACTTCCCCAAATTACACCTACCCTGTCGGGGTCGTATTTAAAGACATCCAGTCCAGCGTCTTTAACGGCTTGATCGGCAACGACCATGGCGTATTGGGCAAAGAGGTCGTACTTCCTTGCTTCTTTACGATCGAAATGGTCATTGGGATTATAGCCTTTAACTTCGCAGGCGAACTGGGTTTTAAATTTGGAGGTGTCAAACTTGGTGATGGGACCGGCTCCACTTGCCCCATTAAGCAAACCGTCCCAGAATTCCGGAACGGTATTGCCTATTGGAGTAAGAGCGCCTAATCCTGTTACGACTACTCTTTTGAGTTTCATTTAAAACTGCTTAAGTTTTACTTATTGTTATTTTCGATGTAAGCAATCGCATCACCTACAGTGCTGATTTTTTCAGCCTGGTCATCAGGAATGGCAATGTTGAATTCCTTTTCGAACTCCATTATAAGTTCTACGGTATCCAAAGAGTCCGCTCCCAAATCGTTAGTAAAACTTGCTTCGGGGGTTACTTCTTTTTCATCTACACCAAGCTTATCAACAATGATAGCTTTTACTCTTGTTGAAATGTCAGACATGTTTTCTCCTTTTTTT
>SLOR01000001.1 GCA_007132395.1 Bacteroidales bacterium | reverse complement strand
TGATACTTGCTTTTCAAAACCCCACAAGTGGGCAGGTTGTTAATCCTGATGTTATACAAGAAAACCTTGAAAACTTTAAAGATTATCAACCGCAGGTAAAAACTTTTCTGCATACAAATAAAAATAGTTTTTTTGCCGGAGAGAACATCTGGTTTAAAGCTTACCTGGTAGATTATTTTACCCATAAACCTGATACTTTGTTCGGAGTACTTTATGTTGATCTCGTAAACCACGAGGGGCGTACGGTTAATATTACCATACTCAACGTGGATAACGGGTTTGCCAATGGTAATATCCGGATTCCTGACTCAATAGCCGCCGGCAGTTATGCCCTCAGAGCATACAATACCTACATCTTAGCCCGGGAGGAGATGCCAGTATATCAGAGGGTTGTAAATATTGTGAATCCTATTGAGGAAAATTTCATAAGAAGAAGAGACATCAGAGAGGCCAGGCGGTATAATCGAAAGTTGAGCCAAAAACAAGAAAGCTACCGGCTAAACTTTTATCCCGAATCAGGTAATTTGGTTGCCGGACTTACTAATCGCGTAGTAATGAGGGTGGCAAATGAACTTGGTGAGGGTGTGGCTTTTTCCGGCAATATTCAGGATGATAATGGAAATGTCATTGCAGAAGTGCGTTCCATCCATGATGGAATTAGTGAGTTTGAAATTGAGCCTTTTGCCAATACAACGTATCATGCTGATATCCGTATCAATAATCTTCGCTCTCAGTCCTTTACATTGCCTCCAATCAAGGAACACGGGTATAACCTTAAACTTTTAGGAGAGGGAGATGGGAAAAGCCTGGAAATCATTACCAATTTTAATCCTGCTGACTTTAACATAAACGAACCGGTTTATGCCATTTTGCACGCCAGGGGTAAGGCTAATAAAATCGTGCCATTGAATTTAAGACCCGGTGAGAATTATGCCATGAACCTTGATGGGAAGTTGCTGGCAGGAGTAAACGTGGTAAGCCTCATGGATGCCTCCGGAACCCTTTGGGCCGAGAGAGCCTTGTTTAGCTATGGTGTTCCTGCTCTTGACCCTACCATCGAGATAATGGAAATTCAGAAAGAGGATTCTTTATTCCTGAGCGTTCATGTTCAAATGCAGGAAATGGCCGAATCCTTTGGCAGTTTTTCCCTTTCCATAACTGATGCTCCCGCGCAAGAGCATTTGGGACATGAAAACCTGCATTCTCAGCTGATGCTTTCTTCCGAGCTGGGACAGTATTTCCCGGGTCAGGAGCATTACCTTTCGCAAAGGGAATACGCCCACCTATTGGATTATCTTATGATTATCAGCGGGAACAAACGTTTTGACCTTAATAAAGCTATCCTGACTACTTTACAGGACGATCCCCACAGGCCACAATCCGATTTATCCCTCTTTGGTCAAGTAAGCCCCAGGGGAAGCAGTGTTTCTGCTGGCATAACTCGTGTAGAGCTAAGTGCCAACGTAGATGGGGTTTATGATATTCGTAGAACAGAAACGGACGAAAATGGAAATTTCGTGTTTGAAGATTTTGACTATGAAGGGTTTTTCAAGGTAGAAATTACCCCGAGAGGAGATGCCAGGGGAAGGCAATTATTGGTAGGTTTAAGGGACTTTGAATCTCCCCCTGTTGAATTAGATTTTCAGTTTAGCCCCCGTGAAGTGCCCGAAAGGGGTGCCCAATGGGAGCGGGTATCGCGCCCTTCCATATTCACACGAGAAGAAATGGTAAAAGATCTCACGGATTTGAGTACCATATACGGAAATGCCGATCAGGTGATATTTATGGATGACCTGCCACCTCATATTACCAGTATGACCGATGTGCTCAGGGGACGCGTTACAGGCTTGCTTATTAGTGAAGGGATTATAGTAATGCGTGGAATTGGGAGTGTGAATATGAGTAACGAACCACTATTTATTATTGATGGGAGTGTTGTAACTAAAGATGCCTTCATGGGTCTTTCTGTAAGAGAGGTAGACCGCCTGGAGGTGCTTAAAGGGCCGAGTGCTGCCATTTATGGCGCCCGGGGTGCAAATGGTGCGCTCATTGCAATTACTCGAAGAGGAAGCCAGGAACTATCACCAACTTTTGAGTTTATTGTAAGAGGATACTCACTCAAAGGTGATTTCCTCTCGCAAATGTATCTCATGGAGGAAAACAGGTTTGAACGCTATGAAGCCTTTGTAAATACACACTACTGGGAGCCGAACCTTGTTTTCGATAACCAAACCGGGAAGAGAATTACTTTTCCCTTGTTTACAGAAACCAATACCTATTATATCGTATTGGAGGGAATAGATCAAAAGGGACGAGTTGCCAGTAAACGAATGCTGGTTGAGATGGAATAAATGACTCTGGTTAATTAGAAGGAATGATTTCAGAAATAAATGGAAGTCCATGCTGCAAGGGGAAATGGACATTGCTGCCTTGATTTAAAACATGATTAAGAGGTGTAATTATGTTTTTTTAAGATATATATTGCCTATCTTGCAAACTTTCTATTTTCAAATCATGAAACTGAATTAAGTCCCAGCCAGTAATGTTTGTTTTTTTATCTTACCCTAAAAAAGTCTGCAAAATAGTTTTCCTCACCAAAACTATTTTATTCGTTTTACTCTTATTGCCAACAATTCCTTCTAATGGTCAGGAACTAGCTCAGAAAGAGACAGTTACATTGAATGAAATTACTGAATATGTTTCCCGAGAACATAATGTGAATTTCTTTTATCAAAGTGACTGGTTTAAACAGCAAGCGTATCCCGCTGCCATCCTGGAAAGAAAACTTGATATTATTATTCAGGAGCTTAGTGCCAATAATGAACTTCAAGCCGTGCAACTGGATGGAAATGTGTTTTTTATACCCAAGGATCAGTCGCGCCGCCTTTCCGCCACCAAAACAGATGAGAATACTGTAATAGTTGGTAACCCAGACGAATATGGAAGGTATTCCAGGGCAACTATCAGGGGGATAGTTATAGACGGAACCACTTCTGAGCCCTTGTTTGGTGCCGGGGTTTTTGAACCCCTCACCCGCACCGGCACTACAACCGACTTTGATGGGAAATTTGAATTGGAATTGCCGGTGGGTAACCACAGGCTAAGATATTCTTACATGGGTTATGCGGAAACCTATCAGGAGATTACTTTGGTAAGTGATGGAGATCTCGAATTTCATATGTTTGGAGGGGTTCAACAATTGAGTGAAGTAACCGTGAGGGCTAGACAAGCCGAGCAGAATATCTCGCGAACCCAAATGAGTCTTATTAATTTAGACCCAAAGGCATTGGGCGAATTACCCCAGAGCTTTGGAGAAGTAGATATTGTAAGAAGCATTACTCTTCTGCCGGGCGTACAGTCGGTGGGTGAGTTTGGTACCGGGTTTAATGTACGTGGGGGAAGTGCCGATCAAAACCTTATTCTCGTGGAGAATGCGCCTTTATTTAATTCATCCCATTTGTTTGGTCTTATTTCGGTCATTAATCCTGACATGGTGGGTAATGTTTCTCTGATGAAAGCAGGAATTCCGGCACGCTATGGAGAGAGGGCTTCTTCTATCATGAGTGTGAATTTGCAAAACTCCCTTGATGCAGAGTCCTTTGGCTTTAAAGGTGGCCTGGGTTTACTTAGTAGTCGTGCTTTGCTGCAAATACCCCTGGTGGAGGATCGTGTTGCCATTTCACTGGGAGGGCGATCGTCCTACTCCGATTGGTATATCACGAATTTGCCTGACGAGGACCTGATGAACAGCGAAGCAGGCTTTCACGACCTTACTTTTTTATCCAATGTGGTTATCAACGACAATAACCGACTTACTCTTTTCGGCTATTACAGCTACGATAATTTTCGCTTTTCTGAAGAAACGGATTTTAATTACAGTAATACCATGGGTTCCATAAGGTGGAACAGTTTTATCAATCCGCGCTGGAATTACACCATGTTGTACAGCTTGAGTAATTATGAATACAACGTAACGGATATGCCTGCAGCACGCCCTTTTGAGCATATGAGTATGAACTCACTCGTAAATTATCAATCACTAAAGGGCCATTTTTCATTTACACCGGGTACCGACCACTCCATTGAGATTGGAGCTTCACTCATTCGATACAATATTGACCCGGGACACAGAAAGCCGTATGGTCATGATTCTGCCATTAGTGAATTGGCTCTAGATAGGGAAAGTGCAGTAGAAATGTCAGCTTTCGTTAGTGATGATATTATTTTAGGCGATCGGTGGAGCATGGAGATGGGCTTACGGTATACACGATTCCTGAACCTTGGGCCCTCATCTGTAAACGTGTATGATAATCAAACACCAACCTCAGATGGTTTTATTACGGATACCCTGCATTTTGATAAGAATGAAACAGTAAAAGCATATGATGGGCTTGAACCTCGATTCGGCCTAAGGTACATGCTGGGAGAGAACAACTCTCTTAAGTTAAGCTACAACAGGAATTTTCAATACATAAACCTGATTTCCAATACTGCTGTAATGACACCGGCAGACATATGGAAGCTTAGCGATTACCATGTTAAACCTCTCAGAAGCGATCAGCTTGCCCTTGGATATTTCCATAATTTTAGCGAAAACACCATTGAAACTTCTTTTGAGGCGTATTATAAAACCATTAAAAATGCCATTGAATACAAAAGTGGTGCTGAAATCGTGATGAATGAATTCCTGGAACAGGATATTACTACCGCCCAAGGGTATAACTATGGATTTGAACTGTATGCCAACAAGAATTCAGGTACTCTTACAGGGTGGACCAGCTATACATATAGTAATTCGATGCGCAGGACCCAATCGGAATTTGAACGGGATCAGATCAATGGCAATGAATGGTTTCCTTCCGACTATGATCGCCCGCACAACCTGGTGGCCAATTTAAATTATAACGCGACCCGTCGCGTGAGAATCGGGGCCACCTTTTCGTATAGTACAGGCAGGCCGGTAACATTACCTGAAAATATCTACTCCTATGGCTACGATTACCTGGTAAGTTATTCTGATAGAAACAAGTACCGTTTGCCCGATTATCATCGCCTGGATATTTCATTAACCTTTGGCGAGAGCCTTAAACTAAACCAAAAAGGGAAAAGTTCATGGACCCTTTCTTTGATGAATGTTTACAGCAGGAAAAACCCCTATTCCGTTTTCTATCGTAGGGAAACGCCAGGCTCGGGCAGGAATCAGTCTTTTAATCTTTATCAGCTATATATTATAGGGCGTCCTTTGCCAACCCTTACTTATAATTTTTCGTTTTAATGGTTCTTGAATTTATTCAATTGAAGTAGGTTTCATCATGTTTAAAAAATCCCATCTCTTAGCTCTCATTTTTGTCGGACTGTTAGTAGCTGCAACGGGTTGTATTGAAAAATATATGCCCGATATTGGCACTGTGCCTGATTATCTCGTGGTAGAAGCGATCCTTGCTAATCAGCCGGGAGAAAGTATTGTTAAGTTAAGTAAAAGCCTGAACTTGGGTGCAGAACATGAGGTGAAACAGGTGACGTCAGCTATCGTTTATGTGGTTGATTCCCGGGGAGAACGTACCGATTTTACTGAAGCTAAACCCGGGGAATATCAAGCTCCTGAAGGTATGGCCGGGCAAACCGGTGAAGCCTATCAGTTATTTATAGAAACTGCCGATGGTGAGGTTTATCAATCGCAATGGCAGGAAATGCCACCCCACTGGCATGAGTTTAACGTGGAGTTTAATCCTGAAGATAAAAAATTTTACCGCCCGTCTATGGTTGGTGACAGACTGTATGAGAGTGAAGTAGGAGGGGTTTTTGTAAATCTTGATGTTTTATCCGATGGCGATCAACAAAGGTACCTTAGGTTTACATCTCTGCTTACATTGCAGTATGTAATTGTTTACCAGCACCCCATGGGTCCTGAAACCTATGATTATTGCTGGATAAACAGGAATGTCAGCATGTTTTTGAATTCCAATCTTGGCAGGGCGGGTCTTGCATCAAATCCTTACATGCCCATTGCTTTTATTCCTGAACTTGGCCATCACATGATTCATTTAGGCTTCCCCCAGGAATCCTATACCGGAGCACGCATCCTTACTAATTCGGTTTATTCCATAAACTATGAAACCTATAATTTTCACAAGGAAGTTGAAAAACAACTCTCGGGTGAGGGGCGCTTTTTCGATCCCATTGCGTCAGAATTAACTTCCAATATTTCGTGTGTTACTGATCCCGAGAAAAAAGTATTTGGGTTTTTTGAAGCTTCTGCCGTGAAACGAAATATTATGAGTGTTACTTTTTCTCCTAATGATGATATAACCCATTCTATTATTGATAATGTTGATCGGATTCCCCGTTCCGATTGCCTTTACATGGAAACACCTGACTTCTGGGTTCCCTGAGCGGGTTAAACACAAGAGGATGTTCTTCCCGGCTTTTTTTACTTTTAATCGTTTAATGATATATTTCCTATGCTTAGATTGTTGGTTGCTTTTCTTTTGCTGTTTTCTGTATCTCTCTGTGCCCTTTCTTCCGGTGGGCCTGTCAATACTGACCATGAAATAGTATACGTAGGCATTGACCGGGATTACCATGTCGCTGGAGATAATCTGCATTTTCAATTATACCTTCTGGCCGATGCCCCACAAAAAGTACCGCGGAGTGAATTTGCCTATATTGCGTTGCGCAGTGTGCATGGAGTTGTAGATACTCAGGTGCTTAAGCTTACTGAAAGCATTGCCGGAGGTACTCTGAAACTACCCGACACCCTGTCAACAGGTTATTATGAAATAGTAGCCTTTACACGCTGGATGAAGAATTTTGGAGAAGAAACTTTTTTTCGCAGGCAGATTTTCGTGGCCAATGGTTTTGATAAGGAGTTAAAAGCTTTGCAAGAGAAATCCATTGATGGTGAACCGGAAATTATCGTTTACGCCCATGGCAATACATGGGTTCACGGGCAAAGTCAGCAATTTTTGCTTATGCTCAAGAATTGGGAAGATGCAGCTGCACGGCCGGTTTACCTGCTCAACAATAACACAGGAGATACCCTGAAAAAGATTCGGCTCTCTCATGAAGGATTTACCACTTTTGATTTGGCAATTTATCCTGAACAGGAGTATGTCTTTTCATTCGGGCGAAATGTAATTCCATGGGAATTGACAAATCCAACAGACTTTGCCTTTAGTGTGCAAGAAAGGAATGGTTTTTTAGATCTTTATGTAGTTGGGGAGAAAGATTCCCTGCAAAGCATTGAGCTTGAATTAATCATTGAATCAGGAGCAGGGAAAATAATTGAGCAAGAAATATCGTTGCAAGGAGCCGGTGACATTATCAGTATACCCTTAGCTGAATTACCCCGGGGGTTGCTTTCCATTCAACTAACATCCAGGGAAACCAGGGCCGAAAGAATCTGGTATCATGAAAAAGAGAAAAAAGCAACAAGTTTGGTAAGCCCACCTCTAGTTCCAACAGCAACAAGTGTCAACTTTGACCTTTATAGTTCAGGTACATCCGTCATGCATATGGCTGTTGTACCTTCCGAAGGCATTGCCTCCAATCGTGTCCAATTAACTCCCTACCTCAGGGCTTATTCTTTGTGGCAAAACGGTTTGATATCTCAGGCCCGACGCGATAAGTTCATGCAAATGGATTTAAACGCCTTAAACAATTATTTACTGATGCCACTTGATGCGAAACCCATGGATTCAAGGGCTGTGAAGGAAGACAGGCCCTTTAAAATGGAAACTTCTACCCGTATTTTGCGCGGCAAGGTAATGGAGCAAGCCGGGGAGAAGGGTGTAGCAAATGCAAGGGTAATACTTAATACTCCCGGTAGCGAAATTAACCTCCAGTATGCCGATACTGACGATGAAGGGGTTTTTCATTTTGCTTTACCTGCTTTTTATCATGGTAAGCAACTCTACTTTTCCATGTACCCCGGGGAATCCTCCGGGAAACGAATAATTGCAATTGATGATGTTTTTGAATTCAAGAATGAGTTCGTTCCAGTGCCTTTTGCTGATGCCAGGGAGAAATCATCATTCCTGGAGCGAATGCAAAAAATCTCTTCTGTCAACCGATCCTTTAATCTTGATTTTAGACAAGGGATACGTGAATGGGAAAAAGAAACGGACACGCTGCCCAATCCTTACCCGATTTTTTCTAAACCTAACCTTCAAATCAAACCGTCTGATTATTTAAGTCTGGACGATTTGCAGGAAATAAGCCTTGAACTAATTCCTGTCTGGCGTATCAGCCGGTCAGGAGAGAGTTACCGAAACAGATTGATTTGTGCTTCCACCGAAAACGCTCTTACCGGTGAACCTGTGTTTTTTATTGATGGGGTTATCGAGTTTGACGTAGCAAAGTTAATAGCCTTGGGCTCTGATGATATCGATGTAATTCATGTTCTTAATGAACAATGGGTTTACGGCGACATGAGATTTTCGGGTATTGTTTCTGTTGTAAGCAAGAGAAGAGTAGTGGAAAGCATTTATGCTGAAAACGACAAATACGTTTTGCTTAATCCACGAATTTATGAATTAGGGTTTTCAGACTATTCTGGCCGGGAGTTTTCCCGGGAATCAGAAAACCGAATTCCCTATCTGCGACCTTCGCTTTACTGGTTTGGGGGAATAAAGGAGAAGGGCTCTGAGGAGATTAGCTTTTATTCTGGAGACCTTAAGGGTGAATATGTTGTTAGTATTGAGGGGGTTGATGAGCACGGGAACCCCTTTTTTCAACAGGTTCCCCTAGATATTTATTAAAATTGTAATTACATTATGAGGTTAAATTTATTATTCAGTTTCATCATTCTTTTCGGTGCCATACCCATTGTTGCACAAACTGATACAGTCAATAATGGGCCACAAACCCTTGGCACGCAGGCCCGACTTTCCGGAAGTGTATTTACTTTTTTCATGCAGGCAAGGGGGAGCCAATACTTTAAGGAAGAATGGATGGAGGGTAGCGTTGTATTAAGTTCAGGGGAGAAGGTTACAGGGGAATTGCTGCGGTATAATGCATACCTTGACGAACTTTTATGGATGCCTGCTTTTGGCAGTAATCCAGTAATGGTAGACAAAGGACTGGTTGACCATTTCTTTATCAATACCATGCACGACACGCTGCTTTTCAGGAAAACAGATTATTTGCCGGGAATACGCGATATTGGTAAGGGGATTTTCCTACAGGAACTTTATACAGGAGAGTATTCCCTTTTTGCACATCGAAAGGTTGTTCAAAAACGGGAATCGGTTGAAAGCATTGGGAACTCTACTTTCGCCAGGCCTTACATTCAACCCGAAACCGATTATTACATGATAAGTAACCGGGGCGATGTTTTAGCATTCAGCAGGTTAGGGAATCGTAGGTTTTCTCGTTTGTTTGAGGGACGGGAAAGAGATGTGCGTCGTATACTCAGGGAAGAAGGAATAAGAATTAGTGATGAGAGGGGATTGATTCAAGCAATACAACTAATTGACCGGGCAAAGTAAATAACAGATTTACTGTAAACTGCTAATTAGCCCAGGAACTTCTTAAAACCCAACATGTTTTTCCATTTCAGACATTCGAGGGGGAGTAGTAAGACGTCGGGTATGGATACACTGCGATTGGAGGAATTCAAAAAATTTATTGTCAGGTCGGCTCCGTTCAGCCCGGTTTTTAAAATAGTTTTCTCGTTGGTTTATCGCGTAAAGCTTACGGGGACAAAGGGTATGAATACTTCTCCTCCGTTTTTTTTATTTTTCTGATGGACTCACATAGGGTAAAAGGGTTTTCTGGGGGTCTTCTGTATACATGGGAATGTTTTTGAAATTATCATATTTGAATATTTCAAAGGAAAAACGACAAACCATGTTGGATGAATAAATATTTGAGTGTGTTGATTATGATGCATCATTTTTCTTACAAGATAACCGATGACGATATTGTAATTCACATAATGCACGAAGGTTAAGGGAAACGCACTTACAACCATGAATACGATTTTACATTAATTTGAATTCTCTAAATAAGAAAAATATTACCTGAAACCAAAACCTCATGACCATGACCCATTTTGTAATTGTAAAACTCAAAAGAAATTTTTTAGCTGCATTGGCATTCGTTTTTTGTCTTGCAGGTGCTTATGGCCAATCTCCACAGGAGAATGAAGTGATGCCCGACGGTGTTGCTTACGCTCAAATCCCACATGTGAAAATCTATTTGCATACCAATAAGAGCAATTTTATTGCTGGCGAGAGTATCTGGTTTAAAGCTTATGTTACCGATTACTTCAAATCTGTGCCCGATACCGCCTTTTCTGCAATTTATGTTGACCTGGTAAATTATGAAGGGAAAGCCGTAGACCTGACCGCTATTGAAGTTAATCGGGGGATGGGCACGGGGAGCATTTTTATTCCCGACTCCCTGCTCGCAGGAAGCTATGCTTTAAGGGCATACCATACCAATACTTTGCCCAACATTCCTTCTTTATCATTTCAGAAAACCATCCAGGTGGAAAACCCTATTGAGGAGAATTTTTTCAGACGTAGTGACCGAAGAGACATCAGACGTTACAATCGTATGCTTGAACAAAAGGAAAGCCGCTATCATGCCAGTTTTCACCCTGAATCAGGTAACCTGGTAGCAGGTATTGTCAACAAAGTGGTGATGCGTGTTACCAACGAGCTGGAACAGGGAGTAGATTTTTCGGCCGTCATAAAAGATAACCGTGGTAACAAGGTTGCCGAAACTCAATCGAGTACCGGGGGCTTCGCCGAGTTCTTCTTTCAGCCCACTGCCAACACCTTTTACCATGCTGAAATAGAGATTGATAGTCGCCGACAAGGTGATGCGCCTCTGCCTGAAGTCATTAGGCATGGATACAATATGATTCTTGAAAATGCGAATCCAGGAAGAAACCTGGTGATACAATCGGCTATCAACCCAGGGGCAGCCAACTCTGAGTCTGAAGTACTTGCCATTTTACAACATCAGGGTGAAGTGCGCCAGGTAAAGCGTTTTGATTTTTCTTCACAGGCAAAACATCAGTTATTCCTGGACGATAAATTAGAGCCCGGTGTCAATATTGTAAGTTTAACCAACACCGATGGTGAGCTGTTGGCAGAGCGTATGATTTATAAGTACGGCTTCGAGTCTTTACAACCCTCTATTGAGCTTATAGAATTTGAAAAGGAGGATTCTTTGTTTTTAAGTGTCAATATTTCACTGGATGAAATGAAAGACAGCTATGGCAATTTTTCCATGTCCATAACAGATATGCCTGCGGTAGAAAATATTTCGCAGGAAAGCCTTGTCTCCTACTTATGGCTAAGCTCCGATTTGGAAGCATCTGTAAACGCCCCTCAAATGCTTCTAAGCCGACAGGAAAATGAAGAATTCGTGGATTATTTAATGATAATGGCCTCTGGAATGAGGTACCGTACCCATGAAGAGCTCTTGCAGTTGAAGGACCAGGATGATTTTGTTCCGGCAACGGGCCTGGCGTTACGCGGGAAACTGGTGCCGCGCGGCAGTAGCCATGCAACAGGTTATGCAACAGTTCAAATGAGTGTAAACGTGGAAGGGAAGTCAGACATAAGAAATCAGGAAACCAACTCCAACGGACAATTTGTTTTTGATAAACTGGATTATCCCGGCGCGTTCAAGGTTGAGGTAACTCCCGGTTTAGATACACGCGGCAGAAAGCTGATGGTGGAGATGGAGCCTGCTCGAACACCACCTGTGCGAATTAACCAGGATTTTAAACCACGGGAGCTCCCGTCAAGAGGAGATGACTGGCAAAGGGTTTCACGACCTGTTACATATGTAAATGTGCAGAAAGTCAAATCTGCATCAGGCCCCGGAAGTATGTATGGCAACGCAGATCAGGTGCTCTTCGTGGATGACCTGCCTCCTCATGTTTCTAATGTTATGGACGCGCTTAGGGGTAGAATTCCCGGACTTTCGATTGTTGATGGCCAGATTAACATGCGCGGACCCAGCAGTGTAAATATGAGTAATGAGCCCATTTTTGTTATTGACGGCAATGTGGTAAACAGCGGAAGTTTCCTGGCTATGAATGTGAGAGAATTAGAGCGTATTGAAATATTGAAGGGTTCAAATGCAGTCATGTTCGGAAGTCGGGGCGCCAATGGTGCCATTATTGGCATCACGCGCAGTGGCGACCAAAGCCTCAGTCCAACCCACGAGTTTTTAATGGAGGGTTTTTCTCTCCCCTCCGACTTCCTCTCTTATCTGTATAATAAAGGAAGTCGTTTGGGAAATCACGAAAACTTTGTACATACCCATTACTGGGAACCCGAGCTGGTTTTCGACCATGAGACGGAGCAAAGGATTACTTTTCCCTTGTTTTCCAAAACCAACAGGTATTTTATCGTGATAGAGGGTGTTGACTCTCAGGGTAGAGTTTTGAGTGTTCGGCAAATAGTGGATATCAGGGATTGATATTCAGGGTGCTTCCTTCCTGAAATTTATGATGAGTAAACCTGCATGGGTTTGAGGTATGCTTAAGTATACGTATTCATCATTTCCCAGAAATAGGGCAAGGGCTATTTATCGGATTTTTCAACTTAAGCACAGTAGCATGAAAAATTTATGCCATCATATTCCTGAAAAACTGTATTACCTTCTTTTCTGCAGTTGCTTCATGGTTTTCATTTTCCTGTTGTTTGTTTATCCTCACGGTTCTCTCCAGGCCCAGGTGACCCAAACACTGAACCCCGGTGAAACGGAACTGAAGGAATTATTTTTTTCGCTGGAAAAAAAATTCAATGTTTCTGTTTATTACCAGGAAGAGCACTTCATCACCATGATGTATGATGAAGATTTGCTACAGCTTGATCTTGAAAGTGCCTTGAGTCAAATCGCTACCCTTAACCGCTTGCAGTATATTCGAAGGGGCGGGGATATTTTCTTCCTTCCGCATGATCTGGATTTGTACGATAGTAATGAGATTACTGCAAGACCGGGGCAAATAATTATTGGTGAATCCTCGGATTATGGTCGTTATACCACGGCCATAATCCAGGGGCGGATCCTTGACGGGGCAACTTCCGAACCCCTTATAGGAGCAGGCGTTTTTGAACCTAAAACCGGTGTGGGCAGCATTACCGGCCTGGATGGAACCTTTGAGCTTGAGCTTCCGGTAGGAGAATACCGTTTGCGATTTTCTTACATGGGTTACCATGATCGCCAACAGGATATACTGCTCATATCCCGGGGTCGGATGGATGTGGCGCTCTTCAGCGGAATGACCCAGTTGTCGGAGGTTACTATTATGGCCCACCAGGCTGACCGTAATATTACGCGTACGCAAATGAGCCAGCTCACAATGGATTCCTATGCCGTCACCGAAATCCCTACCAGCTTTGGTGAACGTGATATAGTAAGAAGTTTTACCCTGCTCCCGGGCATACAAAGTGTAGGGGAATTTGGGGCTGGCTTCAATGTGCGTGGCGGAAGTGCCGACCAAAACCTTTTTTTGATAGAAAATGCTCCACTTTTCAACCCCTCCCATCTTTTTGGCCTCATTTCGGTAATCAATCCTGATTTGGTAAGCAGTGTAACCTTGTTAAAAGCCGGTATTCCGGTTAAATATGGTGAGCGGGCATCATCCGTTATGGATGTGAGGCTGCAAGACGGGCATGAGCATGACAGGTTTGCCGTAAAAGGAGGAGTAGGCCTGCTCAATAGTCGGTTGCTGGTACAAACACCCCTGTTTAAAGACCACGCTTCAATTTCGTTGGCCGCTCGCTCTTCTTATTCTGACTGGTACATAAAAAGATTGCCCGATGAAGACCTCCTTAACAGTGAAGCGGGGTTTTATGATTTTACCGCGTTTGCCACTTTTGATATCAATCCTAACAACCGCATTTCTGTTTTTGCCTACTACAGCCAGGACCGGTTCAGCTTTTCGGAAGATGCTGATTACAGCTATAGTAATACCCTGGCCTCCGTGCGCTGGAACCGATATATCAACTCCCGCTGGGATTATACTATGATCTATAGCCTTAGTGAGTATGAACACAGTGTTGCCGACAAACCTTCGTTTCGTGCCTATGACCACATGGAAGTTAATTCATTGATTAATTATCAGAGCATCAGAAGCCTCTTCAACTATCAAATCAATGAAAACCATCGGATGGAAATGGGTGCTTCTGCCATTGCTTATCGCGTTGAACCCGGCAATCGCCGTGCCCTGGGCCCGGAGTCTTTGGTGCAACCGGAATCCATGGCCCGGGAGCAGGCCCTGGAGTTTTCCCTTTTTGCCGGTGCCAATTTAAGCCTGAGCGAAAACCTGGCGCTGGAAAGCGGACTTCGCTATACCCAATATCTCAACATGGGCAAGTCCACTGTATATCTGTATGATTCAAATTTTGCCATGTCGGATGCCGTTTTTACCGACAGCCTGTATTTTGCAAGAAACGATGTAGTAAAAACCTACCGTGGTCTGGAACCCCGCCTGGCACTGAGGTATATCATTGATGATGTTAGTTCTGCTAAGCTGAGCTACAACAGAAATTTCCAATATATCAACTTGATTTCCAACACTGCTGTTATGGCTCCTACCGGGCCGTTGCCCTCAAGCCTTAACTTAATTCGTTCTTCTCCTTTCAGTTCTGATGCAAGCAGCATCGCTGCGGTCAGTGATTTTCCCAACAGAACTGTATTAAGCAGCGAC
>SLOR01000406.1 GCA_007132395.1 Bacteroidales bacterium | reverse complement strand
TCCAAAGAGACTTTTGTCATCAACTCGGGCGATCGCATTGCTCAAATGGTGATTGCCCGCCACGAAAGAGCAGAATTTGCAGAAGTGGAAGCACTAAGCGAAACCAGCCGGGGCGCAGGAGGATTCGGACATACAGGAGTGAACTGAGGCTGAGGCTGAGCAGAGCGAAGTCCCGAGAGCGATAGCGATTCGGGATTGAGACTGAGGCTGAGGTTGAGATAACAAACCAATCAACTCCTTAACCCTTCAACTTCTCAACCTTTCAACTTCTCAACCATTCAACCTTTCAACCAACATTAGAAACCCTATAAACCCACAATAATATGAATCTCATCATTCCTATGGCAGGCATGGGCACACGTATGCGCCCTCACACGCTCACCATCCCCAAACCCTTGCTGCATGTGGCAGGCAAGCCCATCGTACAACGATTGTGTGAAGATATTGTAAGTGTATGCAAGGAGCCAGTTCAGGAAATTGCCTTTATCATAGGTGATTTTGGCCCCGCGGTGGAAAAACAATTGCTCGACATTGCCGACAAAGCCGGGGCAAAAGGAAAGATTTATTATCAAAAAGAAGCACTGGGCACCGGCCATGCGGTATTATGTGCGGCACCTTCTCTCACGGGGAAAACCATTGTAGCTTTTGCCGACACACTCTTTCGTGCCGACTTTGTGCTGGATGAAAATCAGGACGGTATCATCTGGACACACAGGGTGGACGACCCATCAGCATTTGGCGTGGTAAAGACGGATGCACAAGGTGTTATTAGCGACTTCGTGGAAAAACCCAAAGAATTTGTTTCCGACCAGGCCATTATCGGAATTTATTATTTCAAAAACGGGGACTTCCTGAAGCAGGAACTGCAATATTTGCTGGACAACAATATCGCCAAGGGTGGAGAGTACCAGCTTACCGATGCCCTGGAAAACATGCGCCTGAAAGGCACACGCTTTATAACCGGCGATGTGGCACAATGGATGGATTGTGGCAATAAAAATGCTACCGTTGACACCAACCGGCAGGTTCTTAATAATTCACAAGAATTGCCACTGCCCGATACGATTCGCACTGAAAATACAGTTATCATACAACCTTGCTTTATAGGTGAAAACGTAAGCATCAAAAACGCGGTGATTGGGCCCCATGTTTCGCTGGGAGCCAACAGTATTGTTGAGCATTCGGTAATTACCAACAGTATTATCGGCGAACACTCGCAAATAACAAATGCAGTAGTTGAGAACACGATGATGGGAAGCTTTGTGGTTTACCAGGGGAAACCCTCCGATTTGAGCCTGGGAGATTATTCGCAGGTAAAACTGTAAAGTTTTGTAATTTTAAGCTTTAACAATGCCCGGGAAGAATTGGCTTTTTTCTTACATAGTAAAGAAAAATCCCCCCGGAAATAACTTAGTATTCATATATCCTGCAGGATGCGTAATGAATCGGGGCAGCAAAGCAGCACCCCCCGTGTGCTCCTGAAAAGTGATAAGGCAATAAAACGCTTCATAATGTACTCCATTCGTAACATTTTGTTTTTCTTTTTGCTGGGAATTTCTGTTTCCTTCAGTGCATGCAAAAGCCAACGTGAAGTAAGCATGGAACGTCCTGCGGCAAAAGAGGAAAAGCCTGTTGAAAAACTTCGGCAGCTGGAAAGCACCGCATTAATGATTGACGCCACCCGGCAACAAATGCTCGGAAACTGGTCTAATGCCCTGGTAAAGCTTTCGCAGGCAGTAAAAGCCGATCCCAATAACGCCGCAGCATATTACGAACTGGCAAAAATACATGCACAACAGGGCCACCTCACAGATGCCGAATCTTTTGCGCAGAAAGCTGCTGCCCTGGAGCCCGACAACAAATGGTACAAACTGCTGCTGGCCGATATTTATTTCCTCAGAGAAAAGAATACGGAAGGCCTGGAGGTACAAGCTCAGCTGGCTCGCGACAATCCCAACGATATCAGCCTTCAGGTCAGCTACCTCAGCTCATTGATTTACACCCAGAGCTACAGCACGGCCATTGCCCAAATCGATCATATTGAATCCATCAGTGGCTTTAGTGATGAGATGTCGCTGCAAAAGCAAAAGTTGTACATGGTTTTGGGCAAACACGAGGAAGCCATCAGGGAGGCAGAAAAACTCATCAGCTACTACCCGCAGGAAACCGTTTACCTGGAGCTTCTGGCAGAATTGTACGAAGAGGCCAACAAACCTGAAATGGCCCTGGAAACGTACCACCGCATACTGGAGGTGCAGCCCGATAATGCAATGGCCCGGCTGCTGCTGGCCGACTACTATCGCAAAAAAGGGGATGATGCACGTTCTTTTGAGGAACTTAAAAAAGCTTTCCTCAGTCCAAACTTCACCGTGGAAGGCAAGGCCCGTATCATGTACACATTCTATCAGCTAAGCGAACAAGACACCATGTACCTGCGTCAGGCCTACCAACTATGTCATATCCTGCTGGAGATGCACCCTGAAGACCCCGAAGCACATGCCCTGTATGGTGATTTCCTTTATCGCGACGAAAAGCTTGAATCAGCGCGCTATCACTTTTACCGGGCTGCAAAACTTGCACCCTCCGAGTTGCGTTTCTGGCAACAGGCACTATTTATTGACTCCAGGCTGGAGAACTATGAGGATATGTTATCCACCTCTGAGGAGGCCCTGGATTACTTTTTTGAACAACCGGTAATTTTCCTCTTCAACGGCCTCGCCAATTATCAGAAAAAGCAATATGACGATGCCATCTCTGCTTTCCGACACGGGCGCGACCTGAGTATTGCCGACCCCGAATTGCAGGCACAATTTCTTACCCTGCTGGGCGATTCCTATCACAAAGCCGGCAATCACAATGCCTCCGACAATGCCTACGAAGAAGCCCTGAAGCTAGACCCCACAAACGCAGTGGCTCTTAACAATTACAGCTATCAGCTCTCATTACGTAACACCCGCCTTAATGAAGCTTTGAAAATGTCGGCCAAAGCCCTGGAGATGGAGCCCGAAAACGCAGCATTTCAGGATACTTTCGGATGGATTAAGTATATGATGGGTAATTACACCGAGGCAAAGTACTGGATTGCAAAATCCCTTCAGCAATCCGACACCCCGGGCGCCACAGTACTGGAGCATATGGGCGACGTTTACTTTCGGCTGGGAGAAAAAGAATCGGCGCTGCTTTACTGGCAGAAGGCACTGGATGCCGCCCGTGAAAACGGGGACGAGGGGTCGGAGTTTTTGCAAAAGAAAGTAAGGGATAAAAAACTATACGAATAATTGATTTGCCACAGGAAACGTTAAAAAGAAGGGGATTAACACCCTATCCTGAATTCACACAATAAATCTTTTCAGAAAACAAATTGTTACCCATGTATATAAAAAAACATTTTCGCACCAAACCCCTGCTGCTGACACTTCTTATTTTATTTACCATCGCAGCCTGCAAGCCCGCAAGGGATGTTGCCACCGACGTAACACCCGACAGAACCGTTGCCATGATACTGGCCGGGATGCAGGAAAACCAGCCCGATTTCCAGTGGTTCAGCACACGTTTTTCAGGAAGCGTAGTTTGGGAAAACCGCACCCACAGCATTGCCGGTGCGCTTCACATTCAGAAAAATGAAGCCATCCTGGTTTCCATTGCTCCTATTCTGGGCATTGAAGTGGCACGTGCCCTGATAACCCCCGACAGTGTAAAACTTATCAACCGCCTGGAGTCTACTTACTACCTGGGCGACACAAGGGCTCTCAGCCAGATGTTCAACACGGATGTGGATTTTTACATGCTGCAGTCGCTATTTACCGGAAGTGATTTCCCCCATTTCCGCAAAGACCAGTTCAGGCTCACTGAGGAAGGCAACTTCCTGCGATTGCATGCTGCTGCACGAAACCGTACCTCCGGCACGGGAGCCTCCATCAACCAGGCAATTATGATTGAGCCTGAAAACATGAGAATCCGCACCAATATTATTGAGGAAAACAG
>SLOR01000303.1 GCA_007132395.1 Bacteroidales bacterium | reverse complement strand
CCGTTTCTCTATCTGGGCTCTCCTTCCGCCGCCATGGCATCTATGCCGGTATTGCGCTCACTGATGCTTTTGCTTTTGGCATTGCTTTTTGTTGCAAGCTTTATGTGGTTGTTCGAAAAATGGTTGCTCAGGTATCCCTTTCAGAAGGTTCGTTGGTATAAAATTCCGGTTTTCCTACTGGTAGCCCTTCTTATGATCATTCCTGTTAGGGGAGGAGTTGGTTTGGCCCCCATGAACCCAGGCAAGGTGTATTTCAGCAATAATATTTTTTGTAATCATGCAGCACTTAATGTCGTGTGGAACTTTCTTTATAATGCATCCAAAGCAGGAGAGATGTATAAGAAATATCCACAGTATGTATCAGAAGAGAACGCGGAATCTTTTTTTGCAAATCTAAGAGAAAGTGCTGATTCAGCATTCGTTCCCAGCATATTGACTACCTCCCGGCCCAATGTGGTAGTCATTTTACTGGAAAGTTTTACTTCGAAAGCTATCTCCACCCTTGGCGGGATGGAAGAGGTAACCCCCGGGTTCAACAAGCTTGCAGAAGAAGGATTGCTCTTTACCCGGCTTTATGCCTCCGGAGGAAGAAGCGACAAGGGGTTGGTAGCTGTATTAAGTGGCTTTCCGGCACAATCCACCCAGTCTGTAATCAAGCATACCGAGAAAGCTTCCCGTTTGCCTTCCCTTTCAAGAATCTTTCACCAGTTGTCGTACAACAATACTTTCTATTACGGTGGAGATTTGGACTTTGCCAATATGAGATCCTACCTGGTGAATGGTAATTATCACAATTTTATTACCCGGGATGATTTTCCTGCCTCCTACCGCAACTCCAAATGGGGTGTACATGATGAGTACGTATTTCAGAAACTGCTTGACGATCTCGATCATGCTACATCTCCCTATTTTAAGTTTCTTTTTACCCTTAGTAGCCACGAGCCTTATGATATTCCTGAGGAGCCCAGATTTGCACCCACCAGTGAAGAAAATATGTTTCTGAGCTCAATGGCATATACCGACAAGTGGTTGGGCTGGTTTTTTGAGCAGGCCAAACAAAGAGACTGGTATGAGAACACGCTTTTCGTTCTAATAGCCGATCACGGACATCGTTTCCCGGGCAATCATTCCCGGCACCTTGCCGAAAACTACCGCATTCCCATGCTGTGGCTGGGGGGTGCGCTGCAACAGCAAGGAAGGATAGAAACCCTGGGGTCGCAAACAGACCTGGCGGCAACACTTCTGTACCAGCTCGGGCTTGATAACTCCTCATTTATGTTCTCCCGCAATTTGCTGGCACCACAATCCTATCCCTTTGCCTATTATGCTTTTACTGATGGCTTTGGATTTGTTTCTCACGACGATTTGTTCATATGGGATCATCAGGGGCAAAGAAGTATTATGGAACCCCGACGGATTGAAACCCGGCAGAATGGATTTTCCTGGTTTCAGTATTATCATAATTACTATCTGGGTTTCTGAACAGTTGTACTTTGACCTTTCGTATTTCTTCCAAACATTTTTACCGGCTTACGGTTATTACAGCAGAAAGAATCAATTCATAAACCTGAAAAACAAACTTGATATGGGTAAAAAAGTAATCGTATTGCTGGAAAAAATGGTGGAGGATTCAGAATTTCTGTATCCTTACCTTCGCATGAAAGAGGAAGGTTTTGATGTGGTATCTGTTGCCCCGGAAAACAAGGTATACCAAGGGAAAGGCGGCATGAGCTTTAAACCTGATAAGGCTTTTGCCGAGGTAAAGAATGAGATGTTTGATGCCGTTGTTGTTCCCGGCGGATATGCCCCGGATTTATGGAGAAGAGACGCTGATATCGTTGCCTTTGTAAGAGACCATTTTCAAAAAGGAAAAATTGTTGCCTCCATATGCCATGGGCCCTGGCTGCTGATATCGGCAGGTATTGTAAAAGACCGTAAGGTTACCGGCTTTTTCGCCATTAAAGACGATTTGCTCAATGCCGGTGCCCGCTACCAGGCCCAGGACTGGGTGGAGGACGAAAACCTGCTCTCAAGCACTAATCCGCAAACCATGCTTCCCATGATTAAAAGACTGGTGGAGATGCTGAAGGAATAGTTTTCGGCCTGCCTGGACAGTCTCATTCTTTGTTTTAAGCAAACCGGATTTTTATCGATGCTACATTAATCGGATTCACGGGAAATTGTTATGCCCCAAACCGATAGGTAAACTTCAGCATAAACACATTGTGCGGTTTTATATCCAAAAGCTGGCCTGCATCATGATGAAGGTCAAACATACCATTGTCGTGGAAGTGATCGCGGGTTTGTGACCACACCATAAATAGTGTAGAGCCAGGACGGTACTCCCAGCGTACCACCATATTTCCCAGGAATTGGATTACATTAAAATCGGGATTGCGGAAACTGTATGCGTGGTTTTCCTGGTTGCCTTCATTTACATGATAAGTACGATCTTGTTCGTTAAAGTGAATCTGACTGGGAGAATATGTATAGAAACGCTGCTGATACTCAGAGGCCCTTGGGTTTGTTACCCTTTTAAATGCATCGTAATTCCCCGAAGCGAAGAAAGGTTGCCCCCAGAACTGCAAGGATAAGTCAGGGGTAATGGTATAATTTACCCTCAACGACATGGCAACAGTCTTTTGCTTTAAGCGTGCCAGTAAATACCGATTTTCGTTATCGCCAGGATTAATGGTTCGCACATATTGGGTGTTATTCTCATAAATACTGTAGGAAGGTGTGAGGGTGAGCATGAGCGTGTTGAACGGACGATAGGTCATGCCCACGTTGTAGTTTCTTCTTTTCTGGCTGTCTTCCCTTCCATCGGTAAAGGAGAACTGACTGTTAAAACTTAATTGCCTGCGTTGATTAGTTCTGAAGCCGGCATATCCATTGGTTGAGGGAGGCAGCATAAATGCAGGCCCTCCGCGCAACATGGAAGCGGAAAGGCTGGTTATGTGGTACCCGAAACCATTGTTGAATGACCAGTTATTGGTGAATTGTAGGTTGTAATTTATATCGCCCCCCCCACCAGCATTTTCAAGATTAAAATTCCAGTTGCTCATTTGATTGATGTTGATGCCTGCCGAGCGGATTATGCCCACAGGTTCCGTAAAGCTGTATCCAATGTAGCCTACCTGGAAAATCTAATCAGAAAAACGCAGGTACCCCATGTCGTTGATTTCCAGTTGCGGGCTTTTTGCCAGCAGCGCTTTGGCAAAGCGAAACCTGCCTTTGAGTTTCCATAGTTGTATGTTTCCTCCTGTTCCGGTGAGTGAAGTACGCTCGGGGTCGAATGAAAGGTGAGGGGCGTCGGGGCGCTGAAAGTAATGAACAGGCGATAACTGTGTGCGGGTAATGGCTTCGGTACTTCCTCTTACATGGCTCCAGTAACCTGCCGAACGTAACATATAGGTGCGGTCGTTCCAGTAGTGGGTAAGGTTCATGCCTCCCGAATAGGCTGTGTTATGCAAAAAGCCAAGGTGTTCCTCAGAAAGATTGCGGTGTACCGCTGTTCCCATTACTCCTACAATGGTATTCCCGTTGTTAAAATCCTGAATGCCCCGCGCAGCCATATAGTTGGTAAAAGGTTCTGCCAAAACACGGTTTTCCTCTCCGTTTTGGGTCAAAAGGGCATACTGGCCGGAGGTAACCGATTGCAAGAATCCCAGTGAAAGGCCACCCGGAGTTCTGCCCGTAACTTTCACTGCACCCAGGATGGGGGTGTAGTTGGCAAGGTTTACATAGGTGTCTTCTCCGCCACGGGGCCTGTATTGCGGTTGGCGACCTATTCTTCGTGAGTAGAAAAGGTTTTCCAGTCCTCCTGAGCCTCCCCCGAAACTCAATTGAAAGTTCAGCAAATCCTCACCTTCCACAAAGAAAGGTCGTCTTTCGGAAAAAAAGGATTCGTAAGCAGTAAGATTCACTTCACTTGGGTCGGCTTCTACCTGCCCAAAGTCAGGGTTAACAGTAAAATCGAGGGTCAGGTAAT
>SLOR01000082.1 GCA_007132395.1 Bacteroidales bacterium | reverse complement strand
TTTTCAGGTGCTCCGGCAGGTTGTCGAATCCTATGGCAATATCTGCAGGAGGTTGCCTGATGGCGAAGACACTTTCACCACTGGCGCGACAATAGTTGAAATTGCCCATCCGGCCTACCATGTCAATCTTTTGTGGGTCGATGTTTCCATCAGCTCCGAAAATACTTTCCTCCATATGAATCAATACCGCCTGTGCCATAATAAGATTGGCAGCACCGGGCTTATCACTAATGCTGCGTACCTCCAGCACTTTGCATTCAAACTGTACGGGCGCTTCCTTCACCCTGAATGGTCTTACCTTTTCTGAAGCAACAGGGGTAAACCCACCCTTATGAAACTCATTGATACCTGTATCATATTCCACTCCGCAGATGGCCATTTGCCGGGCCATGGGGTAGTTTACAAGGTTGATAACCACCTCGGGCACTTCCTTTACATTGTTGAGGGTATCCTTCAGGCTGCCATCCCGGCGGGTGTTTACTGAAAAGATAAATACGGGGGGCGTGCTGCTGAAGATATTGAAAAAGCTGTATGGAGCCAGGTTGAGCCGGCCTGCTTTGTCTATGGTGCTGGCAAAGCAAATGGGGCGTGGGTTTACCGTGCCCAGCAGGTAATGGTGGCGCTGGCTGGGGCTAAGTTCTTCGGCAGTGAATGTGCGGTAGGGCATGATTGAGGTTGAGGTTAAGGTTAAGAATGAGGCTGCGCGGAGCGCAGTACCGAGAGCGGAGCGATTCGGGATTGAGGCTGAGCAGAGCGATTCGGGATTGAGGATGAGGTTAAGGATGTGTAGGGTGAATTCCCGGAACTGAAAGGAACGGGCATTAAGACCTGGAATGTGTCAGCGGATACTCCATATAGCGGGCTGTGGCGGTTGCAATGGCTTTGCCTTTGATTTTTTCCAGCAGATAAAACGAAAGGTCGATGCCGGCGGCAACACCTGCAGAGGTAAGTATTTTGCCATTATCCGTAAAGCGGTTGTTGGGCTCTGCAACTGCTTTAGGGGCCAACTTCTGCACATCATCAAATACAAGGTGATGAGTGGTGAAGGTTTTCCCGTTAAGCCACCCTAATACTGCAGGAATCCTGGCACCTGAACAAACGGAAAAGGTGTATTCTGTTCCTTCGTAAAGTTTTCCAAGTATTCCCATTACTGCCTCGTTTTCTATCAGCTGCCGTGTGCCGTTTCCTCCGGGAATTATCAGTATGTCCGGCTGGGGCACTGTGTGTATGTCGTAATCGGGGATTACATTCAGCCCGTTGATGGAGCGAACCGGGGCTGTGGTTTCAGCAAAGGTAAATACTTCAAAAAAATCGGCCTCATGGGAGATATTGGCCGCGCTGAAAACTTCAAGCGGGCCGCAGAAATCCAATGTTTCTACATCCGGGAATATAAATATGGCTACTTTCACAGTATAAATATGGGGTTAATAAACAGGGCACAGAAGGAAGTCTTCTACTCCTCAATATATCTTGAATACTCTTGCTGCCGGTTTTCCTTCTGGTTGTTCTTTTTTATCAAGTGTGAAATTTTACCCAGGAAAAACCCCAGCAGGAAAAAGAAGATTAACACGAAAAACAAGCGTCCGCTCACCTTCATAAACAGGAAGTTGATGTCAACAGTTTGTCTGTTGAGTATGGAAAAAACAATTACAATAGTTAATATGATGCCCGCGGGAATCCAGAATAACAATGGGTTCTTTTTCGTTGCCATGGTATAATAGTTTATATGTTATACAAAATACACTTCATTATGTTTTATTCACTGTAAAACAAACCTAATGGTTTTTTCCCAATTTTCCAACGGTATTGGAGAGATAACAAAATCTGCAGATTCTATCTTAAAAGCAGCGCAATGGTTACTCCCAGGTAGTTGCCAATGGCATAGCCGATAATGCCCACCGTAAGTCCGGAGATGATAATGTCTTTGTTTTTCAGTGCGCCGGCTACAACAGGAACAAAGGGTGGTGAGCAAATAAATGCCGTGGAGGTGATAATGGTGGTATCTGCATCAATTTTAAAAAGTCGGCTCAGCAGCACATGCAGGAATAGCGACCCGAAAACCGCCAGGGTAACATAGCCGAAGAGCCCCGGGGTAAGTCCGGCAAAATTGCGCACATCGGCCATGGAAGCTACCACCAGGCTGAAAACAAGTATGAGGTACATTCCCGCCTGAAAGGTGCTTTCAATGCGGTTTACCGAAGGTATCAGCGAACTGGCTATACCCAGCGTGGTGATGGTTAGTATTACCGAAATCATAACCATATTACCGGGCACCATTTCACTTACTCCAACCCCTGCAACCAATATAACTGCCGCAATGCCAAGAGCCTTAAGCAGAGGGAGGAGTCTTTCCTTTTTCAGGATACTCAAGAAGGGTTCTTTCTCCTGTATAGTTGTATTAATGGGTGTAATCAGATTTTTGGGGAATGGTCTGAGAAACTTATGAAACACCCGTTGACCAATGGTTATGAGAAAGCCGAGGTAAACAACGCCTATTACCAAATCGTAGGTGTGCGTGAGGATATAGGTTTCGGCATCAACATCCAGCATCATTTTTATGGAAGCAAGGTTGGGTGTTCCCCCGGTATACACGCCGATAAGCATACCCGATACTTTCCACAGGTCTTTCATGCCTGCCCCGTGAAAAATGAAGTATCCGGCTATAACTACAACTACCACCGAAAACATTCCAATAATTAATGATGCAAGTGATTTTCCGGCAATATTTTTCCATTGTTTGATGTTGGTGGAAAACAGCATTAGGGGAATGGCCAGAAGTATGGTTACAGTCATAACCAGGTCACGTAAATTGTAGATGCGATAGGCCAGCCAGTCTTTATTGCTTATACCTCCGGCCTGGAAAAGCTCCTTAACCTCCTGGGCGGTGGCTTGTGGATGGTTGAGTAGGTATTCGTTGAGAACCGGGCCCATGGAAGGCAATAGCCCGATATTTCCCAAAATAAGCCCCAGGGCGTAAGCTATAATAACTGAGCCTATCTTGCTGGCCAGCTCATAACGATGGCATACATACAATACTGCCAGTGGGGTAGCAAGGTAAAAAATGAGTAGTGCAGGTATAATCATAGGTATATTTTTTTGTAAAACTAATGCTTTTTAAAAACATTCGCTTTCCTATTCGAAAACCCTTAATATTTTATAATTTTGAGTGCCAGTAAAAATGCAATAAAAGCACATTTGAACAAATCCTAACCTAAACAGCTTAAGTATGAAAAAATTTACCCAAGTGGCCATGGCAATTGTAGTTGCTGTAATGAGCATTACAGCCTGCGCCCCTGTAAAAGACGAATTGACAATGGATATGCAGGAACGACTTGCCCAGTTTGAAGAGGTGACCCTTACCACCGATTTGAGCTGGCTGAGCGAAAATGAGCGCGAAATCATCCGCATTCTGATGCAGGCAGCTGATATCATGGACGATATCTTCTGGACACAATCCTTTGGTGACAAGGATGCCTTGTTTGAAGAAATTGACAACGAGTATGCTCGCGAGTATGCCAAAATCCACTACGGGCCTTGGGATCGCCTGCAGGCCAACACGGCATTTGTTTCAGGGTTTCTCCAGGATAAACCCCTGGGTGCTAATTTTTATCCGGTGGATATGACCCGCGAAGAATTTGAAGCATGGGATGAACCCACCAAAACAAGCCTTTACACACTTATCCGCCGCGACGATGAAGGTAATCTGGTGGCCATTCCTTATTCTGAAGCCTACCGTGAGCAGCACGAAGAAGCTGCCCGCCTCATGCGCAAGGCTGCAGAGCTGGCCGAAGATCCGGGTCTGAAGAATTACCTCGAAGTTCGCGCTGAAGCTTTGCTTACCGACGATTACCAACCCAGCGACTTCGCCTGGATGGCCATGAAAGAATCCAATATCGATTTCATCGTGGGGCCCATTGAAAATTATGAAGACCGTATGTTTGGATATAAAGCTGCACACGAAGCTTTTATCCTGGTAAAAGACCTTGAGTGGAGCGCCCAGCTTGAAAAGTTCAATGCTA
>SLOR01000393.1 GCA_007132395.1 Bacteroidales bacterium | reverse complement strand
CCCTGTTCTTTAATGCTTCGAAATCCGTCAGTTAAAACTGACGGCAATAAATAGGAGTAACACCAGGAATGTATTGCCATTGGCTTGAAGTTATTGAAAGAAATTCCGGTTCACTCTCCTATCCATTGCCGTTGGCTTTAGCCAACGGATCAGATGTTGGCAAAACCAATGGGCTTTAGCCCCATTAATTGATTCTGGAAAGATTGCGGGCAAACCTATTTCTTTTTCATGATTTTCAAAAAAGAGGTTAGTTTTCGGAAGTATGCCCGGTACAGCAGAAAACTTTTGGATCTAAATGTAAAAGTTCTCTAAAGGGTAAAGGCACGTAGAAAAAGGTTTGCGAATATGATTAATTTTGCCGCCATAATCAGGGCAATTTTTTTGCTTGCCCTCTGTTTATCTCAATGACCGCAATGTTTAATAGAGTTATAGGTATGCAACGTATTGTTTTATTTCTGACCGCATGGATACTGACTGGCATGTGCAGCGTTTTTGCACAGGCAGAAGAGGAAAGCCCGGCTGTAGCCAATGACACTGTTCCGGCCACTTCTATCCAATTCACGCCTGCATCAGCATCGGATTATATAAACAAGCTGCTCAGGCAGGAAGATCTGTGGCGAGCCCATGATGATACCATGAAGTTATCTCTGCAAAGGCTCATGGAGCATTACACTGAGCCTATGGATAGTGTGATAACCCGGCTGCTCAACTTTCCCTACGATTCCATCCGCTGGACCCGCTCCACCGTTACACACCAGGACACGCTGCCTGTACGATGGCTTAACAATAATACTTTCTTTATTGATACAGTGTCCCTTGGACGCGAACCGCTGATTTACCGTGAGATTATTGAAATCAGAAATAAAAAGCCGGACACTTTACCGGTTAACGATACACTACATGTACCCGGATTTGCAATCGTGCAGGAACCGGTTGTGGAGAGGGATACGATAAGTGAAGTATTGATTGATAGTTTGCTGCTCAGGGAAAGAAATGTGCGCCTTCATCAACTTCTGGAGGGTGAAATTACGCCCCCTTTGCTGGAGTCTGTCAGCAACAGAACGTTCAGGTTTCCGGACGATTCCTCAACAGTTGTAATTACACATTATCGCCGTGCACTGGTGGCAGATCAGGATTCTCCCTTTTATATTTTACCAGACGAGGAAATGCCTGATTCTTTGAAATTTGCCGTCAAACAATTGGTGGATTATACCTATGAGCGTGACTCCATACTTTTGTTTGTAAGCGATATTGAAGGCCGGCAAACTCCTTTATGGCTCAGTGGGAATAAGGACGAGATGCGTCGTTTCTGGGTGAAAAATGAAGCAAGGGATTCCATTACCCTTTGGGTGGGCAACCCGGTAAAAAATGAGCTTGCCCTGGTGCTGGAAGACAATGTGAGTGTGGAGCGAAGAGAACGTATATCCGTTGATGATATTCCCATTACAACCGTTCGACCCCAGAGGAGCCTGGTTCGCCTGCAACCTGTGGATGAGATTCCCATATTCTGGAATACAGGGCTGTCAACTGCCTTTACTCTCAATCAAACCCATTTTTCCAACTGGGCCAGGGGGGGTGAAAGTTCTTTTGCAGGCAACCTGGATATAAGGGCACGTGCCCAATATACCAACAAAGAGACTAAAATAAGGTGGAACAACGAGGGGCGACTCCGCTATGGTACCATCAGAACAGAAGAACATGGTTTCAGAACCAATACCGACAACCTGGAGATAAACTCCCAGTTTAATACCGACCTGCGCGAGAAACTTGACTTCAGTTCAGTATTATATTTTAAAACCCAGGTGGCCAAAGGTTACAATTACCCCAACGACTCGGTGGTGATATCCCGCTTCCTCAATCCCGGTGCATTAACTGTGGGTGTGGGGGTAGAATATAAACCTTTTGACAAGACCAGTATCAACTTCTCTCCTCTCTCTTACAGAAATACATTTGTACTGGATACAGCGGGTATCGACCAGACCAACCATGGTATTGATGCCGATAGGAGAACCAGGCAGGAACTGGGGGGGCAGCTGGTGATACGCAACAGCCTTTCCATTCTTGATGGACTGGAGATTAACAACGCCATCCGTTTGTTCTCGGGTTATTTGGATAAACCACAAAATATCGATGTGGACTGGGAAATCAACCTTGAAAAACAAATCAGTTGGTTTTTCAAAATCAGCCTGAACCTGCACCTGATTTACGATGACGATATCCTATTTGTGGTGAGGGATGCCAATAATGAACCCGTGCTATTACCTGATGGTTCCACCAGGCGGGTGCCCAAAACACAATTTAAACAGTTTTTGGGGCTAACGCTGTCCTTTAGGTTCTAATGCTCCGTGATTTAGTTGAAGCGGCGTTGTACAGCCCGGGCTTTGTCATTGCTGCCCAGTGCCCTGTAAAGCTGATACATTTTCAGTAATTGCGCAGGATCGCTGGGGCTTTTGTCCCAGGCCCTATCAAGCCATTGACCCGCTGATGTAAATGCTGCAGCCGATTTGGTTCTTTGCTCCATTACCCTTCTGTTGCTTTCCAGGCTGATGGCTTTTTCTTCTATCCCTACACCCAGGTTGTAATAGCAGGTGGCAAGGTTAAGATAGATGATTAAATCGTCGGGAGCCAGCTTTACTGCCTGCTTGTAAGCTTCTATAGCTTTATTGTATTGCTCAGTCTTCTGGTAAATAAGCCCCTTGGTATAAAGAAAAGAGGATTCTTCGGGGTTTTGTGATGCTGCATTGTCGAGCATGGCAATGGCCGCGTCAATGTTATCTTTTTCGTAAAGCAGTTCTACCAGCAACATTACCAGCACCTCATTGTCTTCGTACTTTCCGATGCCCTCCATCAGTGCCAGTTCTGCTGCTTCAATGTCATCATTCTCAATATGAATGGTGAAAAGAAGGTGCGATACATTGGGGGCGTAGTTGCTTGTGTCCAGCTGGTTAAGATACTCCAGGGCTTTGTCCTTCAGGTTACTTTCGTAAGCAGCAAGGGCAGTATTATACACGAGGTCGTTGTCAGGTGTTAAAGACAGAACCTGGCTTTCGTTGATTCTTATGGCCTGTTCAAAAGCCCTGAAGGCCTCCCTGTAGTTCTCATTGTTAAAATGCCTTTCTCCCTTTTTCTGAAATTCGTTGGCCAGCTGCGCGTAGCGTGGTGCCAGCTGCCGGTTCATCCTTCGGCCATTGTCGAGCCTTCGTGCCGTTTCGTAAGAGCTGAAGGCAACATACAGTTGATTGGGGTAGAGTTCGTATTTTTTTTTGTCGTTTTGCCTTATACCCTCCTGGTAAGCCGTTTGGTACAATACCCCGCGTGCATGCCAGGTTCTGGCCCACTGGGATGTTTCGTCATCTTTTATCATATCCTCCACCACCTCTTTGGCTTCTTCATAGTTTTTTGCCTCTATAAGATGGTATACGGCCATGAGGTTGCCTCTTTGCAACGGGGAAAAACGGCGCATGAGGAAAAAATAAATACAAGTATAATGGGGAAAAGCAGTTTCTTCATTGAATCTGGTTAATGAGGTTAAAACAGGGAAAACTCCCTTTGGGTATTAAGGTTGATAAAAAGCTAAAGCAAAACTATTACGGTTTATTGTTCTGTGCGATACAATGATTTGCAAAGATAAGGAGTTTCAGCTTGATGGATACATGCCCGCAATAGCTTTAGGATTTATTAAAGAAAACGGGTGAGGGTGGATATTAGGGGTTATTGGGAAGATTTCTTCAAAACCCATAATTCAGCCTCTTCGTGCATACGGATTTGTGAAAGCCAGTCCTTGCGCGGAGAGGCTTTTTGTTGAATGGGGCTGCAAAGCTTTTCCATACAGGTAAATCGCTTTTGATTTTCAAGCTCTTGTTCTATGGGGTTCTGCCGGCTCAAATCGGCAGCAATGGCAAAGCTGGAGAAAACGATGGACAGCAGGCAATTTGCAGGCAGTTTCTCGTAGGCCTGTGCAAAGAAGTTTTCGAAGAAATCTGCATTGTAATACATGGCTTTGTCAATCACGGTATGGCCTTCCATGGGCAGCCAGGGCGGATTGAATACCACCAGTTGTGTCTCCGATGTATCAAGTCCGTCAAAAAAAGAGGT
>SLOR01000164.1 GCA_007132395.1 Bacteroidales bacterium | reverse complement strand
CTGTTGTGTGTGTATGCATTTCGATTTTAAGGCCAACATTTTCGGGCATTACAACGGCTTTAAGGCTATTCTTTATCAAGGAACGAATTTTGATTTCTTCGATATTAACTTTGCTTTTCCTGGCAAAGTTAAGCAATCCACCCACAATCTTCTTGCAACGGTCGGCCTGATCCACGATCAGCTTCAGGTCGCGGTAGTAAGGTGAGTCAGGCTCTATTTCGTCAAGCAGCAAATGCGCATACATGATTACTACGCCCAGTGGATTGTTTACCTCATGGGCGATACCGGCAGCCAGTTGCCCCATGGAGGCCAGCTTTTCCGACTGCTTAAGGGCCGCCTGAGTGGAAGCCAGCATTTTATTGGAAACATCCAGTTCCTTGATGTATTCGTGAAGCTTATCGATGGTATAGGGCAGGCACATTTCCGTTTCGGCAATACCCTTTATGATAGCCACGGCATGCTCATGGCAGGTTTCGTAACCACATGCCATGCAGTTTAGTTCGTCATCCTGGCTTTTTATCCCCAGCTTTTCTTTTACCCGGTTGATTTCCTCTTCAGAGATGTTGGAGGAAAACCGCTGGTCGTCGGCAATAAAGTACCTGTCGAGTTTGATTTTGGAGTATTTTTCCATGTTTTTCTCCCATTCTCCGGGCTCCAGCCGATCAAACTGCCTTTTGGCGAAATTGCTGATGTTTTTCCGCTTGAGGAAAAACTGATGCCTGTTGCTCATACCCGGCCCATTAATGCAGCCATTGCAGCAAAGCAGGTCGAACAGTTTGGCTTCCAGATATCCTTCTTCAAACTCTCTTAATACCTCGGTAATATCTTGTCGTCCCTCGGCCACCACAATTTCTCCGTTGAGAAAATCCTCTTCCAGATCCACAGTTTGCAGCATCCCTCCACTGATGGGAAACACCGACCCTTTTCCTGCGATAGGCGGATCGAACTCAGAGGGTTCTACCTCATCTTGTGTAATTTTCTTCTCGCTGAACATACGCCGCAGCTCGGTAAAAGAAATCACTTCATGCACCAGTCCCTTAAACTGCGAAAGGCTTGCTTCTCCTTTTTTGGCAATACATGGGCCGATAAAAACTACTTTCAGGTTATCAGGGTACATTTCGTGCAGTACCTGGGCAGTAGCAATCATGGGTGATACAATAGGAGCCAGCGACTTAATTATCTGTGGGTGATGTTTTTCCACGTAGCTAACTATGGCAGGACAGGATGTGGAAATGTAAGTCTGCTTTCTGTTTTCATGCAACAGCAACTTGTACTGATGTGCTACCAGCTCGGCACCAAAGGCTACCTCATTTACAAAATCGAAACCCAGGGCACGCACCATTCCCACTAGTTTCTGGTAGTTGCTGATATCAATAAACTCGCCGGCAATACTGGGTGCCACGATGGCAGCCACCTTTTCGGGGCCGTTTAAAAGCTTTTTTACCCGGTCAATGGCAAAGGAAAACATTTTGGCTTCGCGGCTGCATACTTTCACACAGTTGCCGCAAACAATGCACCGGTCAGGAATAATTTCGGCCTGCCCGTTTACAATCCTGATGGCTTTGGCAGGACACTCCCTCACACAGGTATAACAAACCTTACAGCGGTCTTTCACCGTGTAAATAAACTGGTTTTTGTGCTGGCTATCCATCATTACTGTATTTAAAAATCATTGTCCTGCAGGCGTTACAGGCTATTTTAAAACGTCTCTTTTATGGAAACTTGTATGTAAACATTTTTCCTGTTCTTCAGAAACAATGTGCCTGTTTATGAAGGTTTCCATCTGTATGTTTTCAAAGGCTACCCGTGCTTCCCTTGATTTTTCCATTTCCTGGGCCATTTTTTTACGCTGCCTGAACTTATCGGGCTGCCAGTGTATGGGTTGCCCCCCTCCCCCGGCGCATCCACCGGAACAGGCCATTACCTCCACATAATGGATATCGGTTCTTTTTTCGGCCTTTAAATCATCAAAGTATTTTTGTACATCGGCGATACCGCTTACCCAGGCAAATCCTACCTCGTGTTTTCCGATTTTTACCTTCACTTCTTTTCTTCCGCCCGGGTTTTTGGGTGGGGTAAATTTTAACATGGCCGATTTATTCCCATTGAGCAAATGATTGAGCTGCTGGGCAACAGCTTCGGCCTTGCCGCCGGAGTAAACTGTTTGCAGGGATGCTGTCGACGACTCACTGAAGGGTTTGTCGAAGCTGTCAGGCTCAATACGCCTTATATCAAGCCCGTAACTTCTCATTAGCTTTAAGAATTCTCTTACGGTGATAATTGCATCTACTTCCGAAATTCCCTTACGAGTGTTTTCTTCGCGGGATGCTTCAAATTTATTGGCAGTGCATACCGAGAAAGATACGGTAAATATATTTTCGGGTGCTACATCCTGCAGACCATAGTCTTCATTTTTCAACATTCTTCCCATCAACTGCTGCGGAGATTTTGCCGTGGCGATATCGGGAATCATATGGGGAACAAACTCCTCGGCATATTGTATCCAAGCGGGGCAGCAGGAAGAGAGCATAGGTTCCGGGGCCTTATCTTCTAACCTTTTGAGCAAATGCTGAGCTTCCAGCCGGATATTCAGGTCAGAAGCCCACCCCATGTCAATAACTTTTTTAAACCCGGCTTTTTTCAGGGCTGCCACAATAAGCCCCCAGGGGTTGTCTGCGGGTTTTAATCCCAGGTGTTCTGCTACTGCGCTAACGAAAGCCGGTGAAATCATTGCCACGGGAAATTTCTTTTTACCCGTTATGGCACTCTGCACCTTTTCGGTGTGGGGTATATCTACCAATGCGCCGGTAGGGCATACCATGATGCATTGGCCGCAGTTGATGCAGCTGGAAACATTCAGTCCTTTATTGAAAGCCGAGTTTACCGTGGTTTTATTGCCCCTGTATATAAATTCAATGGCAGTAACGAGTTGCACTTCCTCACAAACCCTTACACACCTGTTGCAAAGGATGCATTTGGCAGGATCGCGGTACACACTGGTACTGCTGTGGTCACGCTTGTGGGAGTTTTTCTGGCTGAAATATTTCCTTTCGGTAATATTCATCTCTTCGGCAAGCCACTGCAATTCGCAGTTGCCATTTCTTTCGCAATACAGGCAATCGTCGGGGTGGTTTGACAGCAGCATCTCCACCAGTGATTTTCTTGCCGATATAACCCTTAAAGAGTTTGTCTTTACCGCCATACCCTCTTCTACAGGATAAGAACAGGAAGTTATCAGGTCTTTTTTTCCTTCTATCTCCACCACGCAAAGCCTGCAGGCTCCCGAAGGAGTAAACCCCGACATATGGCACAGGGTGGGTATTTTGATGCCATTTCTGCGCAGGGCGTTAAGCAGTGTTTCGCCCTGATGCACCTCCAGTGGACTATTATTTACTTGAATGGTAAAGCTCATATTTGACAAATGTGTTTATTCCACAATAACGGCATTAAACTTACAGGCCTCAAAACAGGCATTACAGGCAATGCATTTGTCCTGTACAACGAAGTGTGGTTGTCTTGGGGCCCCGATGATGGCATCTACCGGACACTTTTTAAAGCACGCGGTACAACCGGTGCATGCATCCACATCGATAAAATAGGTCTTTAAATCACGGCACACTCCTGCCGGGCATTTCCTTTCAAAGACATGGGCATCAAATTCCTGTTTGAAATTAGCCAGTGTATTAAGAATGGCGTTGGGGGCCGATTTTCCCAGCGAACATAAGCTGGTATCCTTCATTACGCGGGCCATTCCCTTTAGCTGCATAATGCCCTTAAAGCGTTCGAGCGTCTGGAAAGACTGTTCCTTACTTGGTTTGCGTGTGGCATGTTCAATAATTTCAAGCATACGTGCTGTGCCTTCGCGGCAGGGAATGCATTTTCCGCAACTTTCGTTTTTAAAGAAGTTGGTGAAGAATCTTGCCAGGTCGAGCATGCATGAGTTTTTATCAACCACAACGCATGCCCCGCTGCCCAATGCAGAACCCACACTTTTCAGTTCTTCAAAATCTACCCTTGTATCCAGGGTTTTGGAAGTTATGTAACTTCCGCTGTTGATTCCCAGTATGATGGCTTTAAACTCCTGCTCATCCTTTATTCCACCACCAATTTTTTCTACGATATCCCGGAAGCTTGTGCCCATCTCCACCTCTACGGTTCCATAGCTGTTTATTTTTCCGCTGAGGCTGAAAAGCTTGGTGCCTTTACTGTTTTCAGTACCAATGCTTTTAAACCAATCGGGTCCGTTCCTCATTATCTGTGGCACATTAATGAGGGTTTCCACATTATTTATGATAGTGGGTTTATTCCACAGCCCTTTTAAGGCCGGGAAAGGCGGCTTGGAAACCGGCATGGCTCTCTTCCCTTCAATGCTGTTATTAAGGGCCGTTTCCTCCCCGCAAACAAAGGCACGGGCACCTTCTTTTACAATGATATCAATGTTTACGCCTGAGTCAAAAATATTATGCCCCAAAATGCCATACTCTTCAGCATGTTTAAGGGCCTGGTTCAGCCGTTGTATAGAGAGGGAAAACTCGCTACGGGTAAATATAAAAGCCTTGGAAGCGCCTATGGCGTATGATGCAATCAATAGTGCCTCGATGAGCTTGTGGGGGTCGCTCTCCATGATTACCCGGTTCATATAGCTTCCCGGATCACTTTCTACGGCATTGCATACAAAGTATTTCTGATCGCTAACGGCATTGAGCGAAATTTTCCATTTTTTCCCGGCAATATATGCCCCTCCGCCCCTGCCGGCCAGCATGCTGTTTTCCACGATATCACACACCATGGCCGGGGTTTTACGGGTAATAGTATCCACGAAGGCCTGGTAACCTCCACGGGCAATATACTGGGATACGGAAACCGGGTCAATAATGCCGCAGTTGGCCATGATTAATTTTTTCTGGCCTGCAAAAAAGGGTATTTCGTCCAGGTATGGAACATTGTCCCAGCTTTGATGTATAGGGCTTCTGTACTGGCCCAACAGGTTATTTTCCGGCACATGGTTGTTAAGGATTTCATCCATGAGTGCAGCCACCATTTCCTGCTTTACATTCTGAAAGGAGATACGTGCCTGACCCGGCATCTGCACATCAACAAGGGGTTCGGCTTTGCAATAGCCCACACATCCGCCCTGAATCAGGTTGGCATCAATGTGGTTTTCTTCCAGGTAGCGGGCAATGGCATCAAATGTTTTTTGTGCACCGGCAGCCCGGGCACAGGTGGTGGTACCCACGTATATAAGGGGTTTATCCACACGCTCGCCGCTTATATGCAGCAGTTGCCTGCCGATATCAGGATCCTGGTCGCGATCCGGATTGCGCAAAACCTTTTGGATAAGGAATTCCTTTACGGATGTATGATCATTGCTCTTCATATATGCTGTTATGATTTTCCCGGTAATTGTCCAGAACGCTTTTTAAAGAATCCAGGGTAAGGTTCGTATAATACTCGTCGTTGATTTCAATCAGGGGAGCCAGCCCGCAGGCACCAATACAGGAAACCACCTCCAGACTGAACAGGCCGTTTTTGTCGGTTTCGCCTGCGCTTATACGCAGGTATTTTTCCAGTTCGGCAAGTATGGTAGAGGCTCCGGCCACATGGCAGGCGGTACCATGGCACAGGCGAATATGAAACTTCCCTTTGGGGCCGAAACGGAAATTATCGTAAAAGGTGGCTACCCCGTAAATCTTGTTGATAGAGATATTGAGGTATTTGCCCACATCAATAATAAATTCTTCAGAAAGAAAGCCAAATTCGTCCTGAATTTTGTGCAGCATAGGAATAAGATCATCCCTTTGCTTATTCGGGAATAAGGCAAAGATGGAAGTTAATTTACTGTCCATGGTTTTGGTTGCTAATTTTTTAACAATAATAGGAACAATATCGGGAAATTAAAAAAATATTTTGGCCAATCCCTCATAAAATTTTCAAAATCAGTAGTTGTTCTCCTACAAATATACTCAAAAGCCTTGGAAACCATCCTGTATACCCCCGATATCGGGTTGCAGTAACCTAAATGTTATTTAGATTAAATATTAAGAGAAATTACAAAAGCTAAGATGTTAGCAAATTAACCTTCTTATTCATAACAATTCTGTATTTTTGCTTTTTTGGGTAGAAGGAACAACAATACCCCCGATATCCTAACGAAGAACCAAAGCATGTCAGAAAAATCGCATACCATAACCATATGTATGGGTAGCAGTTGCTTTTCCAGAGGGAATAAGAAAAATGTGCATTTACTTCAGCAATACCTTAAAGAAAGAAAGCTGGAAGATAATGTACTGCTTAAAGGTACCCACTGTATGGACCAGTGCGACAAAGGTCCGATGATGGAAATTGATGGTGAGCTGATTTATCACCTCACCGAGGAGAGTATTTCAGAAATCCTTGACCAGAAGCTGGGCCTTACCTCCCTGTAAAGCCCATTAATAAAAGTATTACTGCCTGAAAAAAAATAATCATGCAACTCATAAAAATAAACAGGGAAACATGCAACTGCTCATACGCCTGTGTAAGAGTGTGTCCGGTAAAAGCCATTAGCGTGGTGCGGGAAGAAGAGCCCCCTGTAGTGAACCACAACAGGTGCATTGGCTGCGGAAGCTGCCTTGATGTGTGCACAGTAAATGCTGTGAGCTACAAAAACCAGGTAGATGAAACCTTTGACCTGCTGGCCTCCGGCCAGAAAGTGGCTGCCATTGTTGACCCCAGTATCAGCGGCGAATTTCCGGATATTACCGATTATCGCAAGTTTGTGGAAATGATACGTACCCTGGGTTTTGTCCACGTAAATGAAGTATCCTTTGGTGCCGATCTGGTAGCGCGCGAATACAGCAAGCTGTTTACCAACTTCAAAGGTAAATACTACATTACGGCCAACTGCCCCAGCGTTGTGGCCTACGTAGAAAAATTTTACCCGGAAATGATAACCAATCTCAGCCCCATCGTTACCCCTATGACGGCAACTGCCATGGTGGCGAGAAAAAAGTTTGGGCAGGACCTACGCGTGGTGTATTTCGGGCCCTGCATAAGTGTTAAGGATGAAGTTTTGCGCCATCAGGAATCCGGCAAAGTGGATGTGGCACTCACCTTTCATGAATTGCGTGAAATGTTTCGCGTGAAAAACGTGAAAGAATCCAACGTAGAGTATTCCGATTTTGATGAACCTATAGGTTATATGGGATCTCTTTACCCTCTGAGCCGGGGCATTATATCTGCCGCTGGCCTGCATGAAGACTTGCTCGACAGCATTGTTTTTACCGGCGAAGGCAAGGAGAATATGATTGATGCCGTAGAAGAATTCAGCCAGGCTCCCGAGGCCATCAAAAAGCATTTTAACCTTTACTACGACGAAGGTTGCCTTATGGGCCCGGGAACCAGCATGAACGATAAAAAATACCTTCGCAAAACCCTGGTACTCGACTATGCCAGCAAAAGGCTCAAGGATTTTGACATGAAAAAATGGGAGCAGCATATGCAGGAATATGCTGACCTTGATTTGTCGCGCAGCTTTCGCGATGACAATCAGCGACTGGAAATTCCTTCGGAGGATAAAATAGAAGAAATCCTCAAATCAGTGGGACGCAGTGTTGACGAAAAATCAGCTTGTAGCGCCTGCGGCTTCAGGTCGTGCCGCGATTTTGCCGTTTCCGTTAGCCAGGGCCTGGCCAAACCCTCCAATTGCCTTACCTGGTCATTGAAGAACAAGCAGGAGTACATCAAAACCCTGAAAATCAACAATGATAAGCTACGCAAAAGCCAGCAGGAGAATGAGCAAAACGAAAAGCTGTTGAAATCGGAAAATCAGAAAATCAAGATACAGTCGGAAACCATATCCTCCCTATTGCAAAAACTACCCTCGGCCGTGGTTATCATTGATGATAAGCTAAAAGTAATAGAGTCCAATACTTCTTTCGTGAACATCCTTGGTGAGGATGCCGAAATGATAAATGATGTTATACCCGGTCTTATTGGTGCCGACCTGAAAACACTGCTGCCATTCAATGTTTATAATCTGTTCAGCTACGTTTTGCAAAAAGATGAAAACATCATGGGGCGGGATGTCAATTTCAACGACGGCTTGCTCAATGTGAGTATTTTCTCCCTGAAACCCAACAAGATTGTGGGTGCTGTGTTCCGCGATATGTATGTGGCAGAAGTAAGGCAGGAAGAAATTATACACAGGGTTACTGAAGTAATTGACGAAAACCTTCATATGGTGCAACAAATAGCATTTTCCCTGGGCGAAGGGGCTTCCAAAACAGAAAAAATGCTCAATTCAATCATTGAAACCTACAAAAAGGTGAAAAAATCAGAATAGCCTAAGGGTTATTCTTTCATTTTCTCTTACAGAAACCCATGGACAGTTCGTTTTTTATAGAAGTAGGATTATTGCAGAAAAGCCACATAGGTGAGCGAATTTGCGGAGATATATTTCTGAGCCGCAAAGTGAAGGAAGAAAACCGGACCATAGTGGTATTGTCCGATGGTATGGGGCACGGGGTAAAGGCCAACCTGCTTGCCACACTCACGGCAACCATGGCTGTGAATTTTACGGCAGAGCACAAGGATGTGCACAAAATTGCTGAGATTATCATGAATACGCTACCAGTTTGCAGTGAAAGGAAAATCAGCTATGCCACCTTCACCATCATTGATATTGAAGAAAACGGACAAACCACCATTATCAATTTCGATAATCCCGACTGCATTGTATTGCGTGGCCCCGATCATTACCTGCCTGAATGGCATACCCTTACCCTTGAATCAGGCAGCCATAAAGGAAAAGAAATAAAAGCCTGCACTTTTCGTGCTCAGAAGGAAGATCGTGTGCTAATGTTTACTGATGGCATTACCCAGTCGGGCCTTGGCAAAGGAACCTACCTGCTGGGCTTCGGATGGGATAATACCCGCGATTTGGTTTTGCAGAAAGTAAAAGAAAAACCGGATATTTCGGCCGCCAGACTTGCCTCCATTGTCGTGAATAAAGCCCATGCCAACGATGGGTACCAGTCAAAAGACGACATCAGCTGTGTGGTGGTGTATTTTCGTGAACCCAGGAAACTGCTGCTTTGCTCAGGCCCCCCCTTCGACAAAAAGAATGATAAGTACCTGGCCGACAGGGTTAAAAGCTTCAAGGGAAAACGCATTCTCTGCGGAGGGACTACCGCAGATATTATTTCGGCCCACCTAAACCTACCCATAGAAGATACCCTGGAGTTTGATGACCCGGATCTCCCTCCTGTTTCGTACATGGAAGGAATCGATTTGGTTACTGAAGGTATACTTACCCTTTCCAAGGTAACCGGCATCCTGGAAAAGCATGATGACCGCACCGAGCTGAAAGACGGACCGGCAGATAAAATCATCAAGATGCTACTGGAAAGTGATAAAATTAATATCGTTATAGGCACAGCCATCAATGTGGCACACCAGGATCCCAATTTGCCAGTCGAACTGGAAATACGCAGAAGTGTGGCGAAAAAGCTTGCGAATTTGCTGGAAACGAAGTTCCTGAAAGAAGTAAAACTGGAATTTATTTAAACAATAAGTTTAAGAATACTCTCTTTTAAGCTTATGGTTGAAATAGTTATATATTCAAAATAACTGATTAACTGATTAAAATAACAGCATTATACTTAATCAGTCTTAATATAAATTACGTAAAAATAAAAAAAAACGCATTTTTTATAAAAGTATAATAGACTGATTTAGTGATTTTTGCCATTAGAGTATTTGTTAAAACATATATTTTATTCTATATAACCACAATTTTGTTCTTTGAAAAGCAAATTAATATTTATATATTTGTACAATTCAATGAATAAAATTCATAATCCGACAACACTATCCTTTATTTCGTCGTACTTTTTTGATGAAATTTCAGGACCAATTTTAAAATACCAGTGAAAAGATTTATTCTTATATCTTTTGCAATCTTTTCACTTAGTCTGCTCACCGGAACCTTTGTGGTTTCTGACTTCGGCACTGTATCCTCTCCCCCTCCCGATACGGTAACGGAATCTGACGAAGCAGGCAAGTGGCAACAAGCTATTCCAGGGCAAACGTCCGCGGAAGGCTTGATTTTTTATGCCTCTTCCAATCCACTGAAGTTTTTTGCGGCATATCATTTTCTTATGCTGCCCTACTTTTCTCTGAACGTACTGGGTAATACACTCAGCACGCTTACCATGCGAAATTTCCTTGTCATCACCATTCTGCTTACCATAAGCCTGCTCATAACTCTATTCCTCTGGATTCACAATTACAGGGCCCGATCAAAGGTGCAAAAGAGTGAAGAAAGCTTCAAAGACTTGCTTGAAGCCTCTCCTTCGGCCATTATGATTTTTCAGAATTTCAGGCTTTTTTATGTAAACACAGCCCTTGAAAAACTTACCGGGTTCGAGCGTAAGGAACTGCTGGACATGGAAATATGGCAGTTAATTGACCCGGAAAGCCTGCGCAACCTTAATAATGACCAGGTGTTTGTACAACACAACGGCTTTAACTTCAGGAGTGAGTTTCAGATTATAACCAAGAGCAAAGAAAAGCGGTGGATAGATTTTTCTACCCGAAGCATCGATTTTGAAGGGAAACATGCTGTTCTTGCTTCTTCCGTGGATATTACCGATAAGAAAAACTACGAACAAAAGCTGATTGCAGCAGAAGAACGGTACGCGCTGATAGTGCTGGCCACCAGCGACGGAGTATGGGATTATGACATTGTTACAGATACTCTTTACCTGTCTGATCAATGGATGAATATGTTGGGCTACCACAAAGATGAGCTTGAAAGTAAGCTATCAACCTGGATTTCGCTTGTACACGAAAATGACCAGCTCAAGGTGAATAAAATCCTCGATAAGCTTATCAGCGGGAATTCATCATCTTTCAAGACCGAATACCGTATGCGCTGCAAGGACGGCCAATATAAGTGGATTGCAGCATCCTTCTCGGTAGTTTTCGGCAAGCAAAACAAAGCACTGCGCATACTGGGAACCCACAGCGATATTACAGAGCGGAAAATGGCCATAGAAAGGCTGAAAGAAAGTGAACTGCGCTACAAGAGCTTTTTTTCTAAAAATTCAGCGGTAATGCTCATTATTGAACCCGATACCGGGAAGATTCAGTTTGCCAACCAGGCAGCCGTGGATTATTATGGCTACGATGCAGATAGCCTGAGACAGATGAATATTCTGGATATCAATATTATGGACAGCGAGGAAGTGAGAGCCGAGGAGCAAAATGCTGAAAAAGAAGAGCGGTCATATCATTATTTCAAACACAAGCTGGCCGACGGAAGTATCAGGGATGTGGAGGTATACAGCAGTACCATGCACATTCGTTCTCAAACCCTGCAATACATTATTGTGTTCGACATTACCAAGCGTATTCAGGCTGAAAAGGATTTGCAAAAAGCCAAGGATGAAGCAGAAGAGGCCAACAAGGTAAAATCCTTGTTTGTAAGCAACGTGAGCCACGAAATAAGAACTCCTCTAAATGCTATTATTGGCCTCACCGAACTCATTACCGATGAGCAGGATCTTAGCCCGCAACTCAGGGAAAACATAAAATCCATCAAGTATTCTTCAGATCACCTTTTGGATGTAATCAACGATGTACTGGATTTCTCCAAACTGGAAGCCGGTAAGGTGGTACTGGAACAGACCGATTTCGATATTTTCAGCCTGGTAAAGGAATCAAGCAAAACCATTGGTTTCAAGGCCAAAGAAAAGGGCATTACTACCAGAGTGGATATTCAGCCTAATATTCCCAAGGTACTAAAAGGGGACCCCTCACGATTGAAACAGATTCTGCTCAACCTGCTCAGCAATGCTGTGAAATTTACTTCCGAAGGTTCCATAGATATCAAGGTTAATATCATGGAAATGGATGGCTCACGCGTGAATCTGAAATTCGCGGTATCCGACACGGGAATAGGCATTCCGGAGGATGTGCAGAGCACCATTTTTGAAAGTTTTATGCAGGCAGCTTCCGATACAAGCAGAAAATACGGAGGAACCGGCCTGGGGCTATCCATATGTAAAAAACTTGTTGACTTGCAAAAGGGTACCATTGGGCTGGAAAGTTCCGAAGGAGCAGGTTCAACCTTTTGGTTCACCATATCTTACCTTATCAGCGAGAAAGCCTACCTGCCTGATATAAGCAGGTTGGGCGGGCAACGCAAGAGCCTACAGGATGTAAAAATATTGCTGGTGGAAGACGATAAAATGAACCAGTTTGTAATGAAGCAGCTGTTGAAGAAATGGCATGCCGAACTGGAAATAGCAGAAAATGGTCAGGAAGCCATAGACTTGCTGAGTGTGAAAAAATTCGACCTGGTGCTCATGGACTTACATATGCCTCATCTTAACGGATATGAAGCCACAGCCATCATCAGAGACCCCTCCTCTGCTGTGCTTGACCACAAAGTAATGGTTATTGCCCTTACTGCCGATGTTACTGCCGAAACCAAAGAGAGGGTGCAAAAGGCAGGCATGAATGATTTTATCAGTAAACCCTGCGATCAGGAGATAATCTTTGAGAAAATACATCGCTCCATCCTCAACAAAAAGACCGAATTTGTAGAGAAAAAGCAAGATGAAGAGCTCAGGCTGGAAGTTGAAAAACCAAGGAATGAGAATATTAAACTGCGTATTAAAAAAGCCCTTGCTGATATTTTTGACGATGATTTGGAAAGTACCCTCAGCCTGATCAGCCGTTTCCTGAAAGAAATACCCCGCACCATTATTGGTATCAATGAAGCATTCTATGATAAAGATTATGAAACCCTTGGTAAGCTGGTGCACAAAATAAAGCCCGGTTACAGCTATATGGGATTTTCGGAGGTAACAGGCAAAATTCATAAAATACAGATGCTTACCAAAGACCTCAACGATTTACAGGAGCTGGAAAAACTATGCAAGGAACTGGATGATGCTTCACGCGACATTATACGCCTGTTGCGCGAGATTCAGAGCGAATACATCAAAAACGATTCGGTGAATATGCACGGCTGAGAAAATCTCACGCTACTTTACATCCTGAACTAAACCATAAAATAGTAATTTTGGCCTTTGTAATCACAAAGGCTTTTTTGCTGATGAACCAACAGGAAATATACATGCACCGCTGCCTGGAGTTGGCACGCAACGGATTGGGAAGGGTAGCACCCAATCCCATGGTGGGTTGTGTTATTGTACACAATAATAAGATAATAGGCGAAGGATATCACAAGGAATACGGCCAGCACCATGCCGAGGTAAATGCTGTAAGATCGGTAAAAGATCACGAATTGCTAAAAGAGGCGACCCTATACGTGAATCTTGAGCCGTGCTGCCACTTTGGAAAAACCCCACCCTGCACTGATCTCATTTTACATACCCGCATTCCCCGGGTAGTAATTGGCAGCGCCGATCCCTTTGATGCGGTTGCCGGCAAAGGAATTTCAAAGTTGCGGAACCATGGTGTGGAGGTGCAGGTGGGCATTCTGAAAAATGAATGTCTGAGCCTCAATAAACGCTTTTTTACTTTTCATCAGAAAAACAGACCTTATATTATACTTAAGTGGGCACAAACGGCCGATGCCTTCATTGATATTGAGCGCCTGCCTGGCACCCCTGCCCGCCCCACCTGGATTACATCAGAGAAACTCAGGATGCTGGTGCATAAATGGCGCACCGAAGAGCAGGCCATCATGGTGGGCACCATTACTGCTTTAAAAGACAATCCCAGGCTCAATGTCCGCGACTGGAGCGGTAAACAGCCTGTACGAATAGTGCTCGACGAAAATCTTACCCTGTCTTCATCACTTCATCTTTTCGACAACAGCCAGAAAACCATTGTTTTTAACCAGCTACAAAACAAGCTGGAGGAAAATCTGCACTGGATAAAAGTAGATTTTGGCAGTAATAACTTCCTGATGGAAATGCTTGCCATTCTCAAAAGTGAGATGATACAGTCGGTAATTATTGAAGGGGGCCAAAAAGTACTGCATGCTTTTATCGAAAACAACCTGTGGGATGAAGCCAGAATATTTCAGGGCAATAAATTTTTTGTGAAAGGCCTCAGGGCTCCTGCCCTGCCCCTTGAAAAGTTTAGCCAGGAGCGCATAGGAAATGAAATACTCTACTGGATCAAGAATCCCAAAAATCCCTATTAACGATATGATTTACCTGCTGCTGGCTGTTTTCTTCTCCTCTTGTATTATAGTAACATTCAGGCTTTTTACAGCCCTAAGAATCGATAACCTGCAGGCCATAACAGCCAATTATCTTATAGCGGCAGCTTTGTCGTTTCTGACCTACCAGCATTCTTTCCACTTTCTGGAAATACCCACAAAACCTTGGTTTTCGTGGTCTTTGGTCAATGGTGTGTTTTTTATACTGGTTTTTTTTCTTTTTGCCCGCTCTGCCCAGAAAGCCGGGGTGGCCATCACTGCGGTGGCAAGCAAAATGTCGGTAATTATCCCCGTGGGTATCGGATTTATGCTCTATGGCGATGCAATGAGTCTGCTGAAAATCTTTGGTATCGTTCTGGCTTTCCCGGCCTTTTATCTCATTTTCAAAAAGAAGAATAGAACCCTTGAGCCAGATAAAAGATATATTTATCTGCCCCTTATTCTTTTTCTGGGTACCGGTATCAACGATTCCGTAATGAAAAATGCCCAGAAATTTTACATCGGAGATGAATACCTGCTGTTTCTGGGGAGCGTTTTCACTTTATCCTTGCTTATTGGCCTGATTATCTGGATGAAAAAGCGGATTAGAACCTCCGAATCACTTCATTTCAGGAGCATATTGGCGGGTTTTGTGCTGGGCATTTTTAACTACAGCTCCACCTACTTTTTTCTGAAAAGCTTGTCAGTTTTTGAAAGCTCGGTGTTTTTTCCCATATTTAACGTGAGTATCGTGAGCATGGGAGCATTGATTGGCTACCTTATTTTCAAGGAAAAGCTATGGTGGAAAAACTGGCTGGGGATTTTCTTTGCCATACTCACCATT
>SLOR01000266.1 GCA_007132395.1 Bacteroidales bacterium | reverse complement strand
TGCTGGATTACGGCACTGTAAAAGATGAACTGCATGAGCGTGGGATAACCGCACCACGCATACAGGACGTTCGTGATGTAATCCGCCATATACGGCAAAGTAAACTTCCTGACCCCAAAGAGTTGGGGAATGCCGGCAGCTTCTTTAAAAATCCGGTGCTCGATGCCGGGCAATTTGCTGAACTCCAGCGTCAACATCCTGATATACCGTCTTTTTCAGATGCCTCGGGGAAAGTAAAAACAGCTGCTGCATGGCTTATTGACAGGGCAGGATGGAAGGGCTATCGGGAAGGTAATGTTGGGGTACATGAGCGTCAGGCCCTGGTGCTGGTTAATTATGGTGGGGCAACGGGTAAGCAGGTGCTTTCCCTGGCCGAAAAAATCAGGGAATCGGTAAAAGAGAAGTTTGGTGTGGCGCTGGAAATGGAAGTAAATGCTGTATAGCGAAACATTGCAACGCTTTTCCCGTATGAGAGATTATAAGTTTAGCTAAGTTTAGACCGCGTATATGAAAAGAATAGAAATAACCGGATTGATAGTTATTGGTTTATTACTGTTTTTCAGGGTTTTTGTAGGGATGCAGTTGCATGTCCTTTTGAGGATTTTACTGGTGTTGACTTCAATTTTTTACTTATGGTTCGGGTTTTTCCTATTCAACAAACTAGGGGTTATAGATCTTTTTCATCGCAGTGCACGTAAAAACCTTTCTCCATTCAAAATAACATCCAGTATTGTTGCCGGCTTCGTTTATTCTGTAAGTTTTATATCTATTATCCATAATCTGGAATTTTACAGGGGAATGCATTTTCTTACTCTTCTGGCCTTGCTTCTTAACTCTTTATTACTGGCATGGGGCGGGTACCTTACCTGGAAAGAAAGCAGGGAAGGTGTTTTTCTAAAACCATTATTCTATCGTTCGTTAATTTTCACTGTTCTATTTCTGGGTGTATGGGTTACACCCCTGGAAACCCGTTTGAACCTCCTCTATAAAGAACATCCTTCTTTTATTGAGGCCTACAAGGCACACATGGAGGAGCCAGATGATCAGGAAAAGCTTCAGCAATTGCGCGAGGAACGCAGTGCTTTCAGGTAAGTGGCAATGCCATTTTTGAGCATTTTTTATCCTGCCGTTACCGGGAAGGTAAAACCAACAACTTACATTTACTTTCGAATCCCTATAAAGTAAAAACCTTGCTTTCGCATGTAAAGTACCTGCAAAAACAAGGTTTTGTATTTTATGTGCTTATAGCTATATGCTGAGGCTTTCTTTGAGCCTGGTAAGGCGATTATCCAGTTCTGTGTTTACCTGTTTGAATTCATCTTTTGTATTCAGGGCTCCCTTTATGCCAAAGTAGAACTTAATTTTGGGTTCGGTACCGCTGGGGCGCATAGTAATTTTGCTACCATCCTCAAGAAACAACTGAATTACGTTCGATACGGGCAGTTCAATTTCCTTTTCTTCACCCGTTAGCAGGTTCTTTTCTGTTCTTAGCTGATAATCCTTCTTCAGCACTACTTTTTTCCCATCAATCATTTCAGGAGTATGGCTACGGAAGTTTTCCATGATTTGGCTGATTTCTTCCATTCCTTCCTTCCCTTTTTTAGTAATGGAGAGCAGGCTTTCTTTATAGAATCCGTATTTAAGATAAATATCGATGAGTAATTCATACAATGAATGACCATTTTCTTTGGCCCAGGCCATGGCCTCGGCAATGATACAGCATGCAATTACCGCATCCTTATCGCGGGCATGATCGCCTATAAGGTAGCCGTAACTTTCTTCACCTCCGCCAATAAATTGCTTTTCACCTTGCAACCTGGTAATAATTTCGCCAATGAATTTAAACCCGGTAAGTACATCGTAGCAAGGGGTATTGAAATCGTCAGCAATATCCTTGAGCAACTCGGTAGTTACAATGGTTTTTACAATAAACTCTTTACCTTTTAGTTTCCCCTGTTTTTTCCACTGGGTAAGCAGGTAGTAAATAATAAGTGCTGCGGTTTGGTTCCCGTTGAGCAACTCGTATTCGTTTTCGGGGTTTTTAATGGCAATGCCTACCCTGTCGCCGTCGGGGTCGGTGGCCATAACCAGCTCAGCATCTACTTCGCGGGCTTTGGCGATGGCCATTTCCAGCGCCTCAGGTTCCTCCGGATTGGGCGATTTTACCGTGGGAAATGTTCCGTCAGGGATGTCCTGCTCCGGAATGTTATAAATTTTTTCAAAACCAAATGCCCTGAGAGCCATGGGTACGATGTCGATGGTAGTACCATGTATAGGGGTGAAAACCATTTTGAGGTCTTTCTGCTTTTGGATTGATTCGGGAGAAAGCGACAGTGGAGTAAGACAATCGATATAAGCCTTGTCAGTCTCTTGTCCGATAGTAATAATCTGATGGGGTTTTTTATCAAAATTGATTTCCGAAATGTCATTAATCTTCAATACCTCATCAATAACATTGGTGTCGTGGGGTGCAACCAGCTGGCCGCCATCGTTCCAGTACACCTTGTAGCCATTGTACTCTTTAGGGTTATGAGATGCGGTAATCATTATGCCTGTCTGGCAGCCATAGTGCCTGGTGGCAAAGGAAAGCATGGGGGTAGGACGAAGGTCTTGAAAAATATAAACAGTAAAGCCGTTGGCGGAAAGGATTTCGGCCGTAATACGTGCAAAGAACTGACTGTTGTGACGGCAGTCAAATGCTATGGCAGCTTTGAGTTGCTGCTCCGGGAAGCTTTTTTTTACATAATTGGCCAACCCTTGTGTGGCAGCACCCACGGTATATTTATTCATCCTGTTTGTACCTACGCCCATAATACCTCTCAATCCGCCTGTGCCAAACTCCAGATCGCGGTAAAAAGATTCGGTAAGTTCCTTGGGATCGTTTTTAATAAGGTGCTCCACCTCTTTTCTTGTTGCTTCATCAAAGTTGCTGCCCAGCCACTTTTTTGCTCTTTCCAGTATTTGATTGTCTGTTTCCATAAAAACGATAAGTGTTTAGTAATTAGTGAAAAAAGCTGCCCCGCCATGATGGCAAGGCAGCTTTTGCAATAGATACATATTTTTTATTAAGGTCTGTTCCTGTTCATGAGTCTTTCTGCATCGAGATTGCCCAGGTTGTAAGCGCGTGTGGCATAATCGTAGGCGTTTCTCCTGTCGCGCAGGTTGGCATAGGCATTGGCAACAGTAAGGTACAACTGCCCCCAATCCTGGTCCGACATGCGGTATTCGTATTTTTGCATCAGCTCAATGGCTTTCAGGTAGTCGTTCACTTCGCGGCGGTACTCCCTGATTTTGTTGTAGGCAACCGCTCTTCCCAGGAATCCGTCCCAGTTTTGGTCGTCGTTGCGGATGGCATCGGTATAGTCATCGATGGCTGAATAAAAACCGGGTGAGCGGTTGGATTGCATTTTTACATAGGCCCTGTTGATAAGAATTTTGGCCCTTTCTTTTTCCAGTTCTTTTCTTTCCTGGCTGTTTCTTGGCGTGGTACCTATCTTTCTGTCAACAATTCGCACAGCATTAGTGTAGTCGTTGATAAGTCCTATGTAGTCGCGGTCTCTTGGTCTATCAATGTTTTGCTCCATAATCAAACGAATGGAGCCTCTGAATTTGTAAGCTTCTACGTTTTGGTCGTTTAGTACAATGGCTTCATTAAGAAGTTCAAGAGCACCATCAAGGTTGCCTTGCTGAATAAGCCTTTCTGCCTGTCGTGTCAGTTCGTTGGAGCGAATTAATGACTGATTCCTTTCATCCATGTCAATGGCGATTTTGTGGAGCATCTCGCGGCCCTGATCAAAAACCTCGATGGCCTGGCGTATTTCCTTGTTTTGCAGGCGGATGATTCCTTCCTGCATCAGTCGCCGCACATCGGCAGTATCCAGCTGAGCACTTGCGGTATTGCATGGCAGGATAAAAAGTATAAGGATAAAAATGGGGGTAAAATAAATGGCAGATAGGGTTTTTCTCATGTTTGAAAGGTGTTTATGTGGCCCGTGGTTTATTAATATTTTTTAGATTATCTGAAAAATATTCCAAATCACGAATGGCAAAAATAATGTTTTTTCCGATTTATTGCCTTAAAAAATATCTTAAGGCCCTGTGATTT
>SLOR01000411.1 GCA_007132395.1 Bacteroidales bacterium | reverse complement strand
GCAATCTTTTTAAGGCCTTCGGGGCCGTGGTACACGGCATACATTCCTGCCATTACAGCCAGCAGTGCCTGTGCGGTGCAGATGTTGGAAGTAGCACGCTCACGCTTGATGTGTTGCTCACGGGTTTGCAGGGCCATACGCAGGGCAGGAGCACCCAGGCGGTCCACAGAAACACCGATGATACGTCCGGGGATCTGGCGCTTGAACTCATCGGTAGTGGCAAAGAATCCTGCGTGGGGGCCACCATAGCCCATAGGTACGCCAAAGCGCTGAGCAGAACCTACCACCACATCCGCACCCCACTCACCGGGAGGGGTCAGCAGGGTAAGTGCCATCAGGTCGGTGGCTACCACCAGCTTAATATCGTGGGCTTTGAGTTTTTCCACGAAGGGAGTGTAGTTACTTACCTTACCAAGCTGGTCGGGGTATTGCACCAGGCCGGCAAAATAGCTGTCGTCAAATTCTGTCTTGTCGCAGTCGGCCACTACCAGTTCAATGCCCAGGGGAACAGAACGGTTTTTTAGCACATCAATGGTTTGGGGAAAAGTTCTGTCGCAAACAAAGAATTTATTGGCACCTCTTTTTTGTGCGTCGCGACTGCGTGAGTTGAAAAGCATAATCATAGCTTCTGCAGCAGCAGTAGCTTCGTCAAGCAGGGATGCATTGGCGATTTCCATGCCGGTAAGGTCGCTGATAACGGTCTGGTAGTTAAGCAGGGCTTCCAGGCGGCCTTGGGAAATTTCGGCCTGATAGGGGGTGTAAGCGGTGTACCAACCCGGGTTTTCCAGTATGTTGCGCTGGATAACGCCGGGAGTAATGGTGTTGTAGTACCCCATTCCGATATAGGTTTTGTAAACCTTGTTTTTGGCACCCAGCGATTTGAGGTGGCTGAGGTATTCGTATTCGTTGAGCCCCTTGTCAAGCTTTAAGTCTTCTTTCAGCCTGATGGCTTTGGGAACGGTTTGGTCAATGAGTTCATCCACGCTTTTTACGCCGATTTTCTCAATCATTCTGGCAATGTCATTGGCACGAGGGCCATTATGACGGGTGATGAAGTTGTTTGTTATCATATTGAGACTTATGTTTAGAAGTTTGGATTAAGGGAATGTAGAAGTTATATATGTTTTGAACTTGTAAATTGTATCGTGATAACAGCGACAAAAAGGATTTGTTTACTTACCTTTTACTGGAAAATAAGCTGTTTGGTAAATTGCTATAAGTTGATAAAAGCCGGAACAAATTTATTTAAAAAATTGGTTCCGGCTTTTAATCCATCATAAGTATAAACAATACTTAGTTTTTATTTTCTTCCGCGAACTTCCTTCCTGCTTCCAGGGCTTTAAGGTTCAATTCCACCAAATCTGCTCCCTTTCTTCCGAAGAAAAACTCAATGGCATCCTTAAGTTTGCCGTATTCCAGTCCGAGGAAAGGTGATGCAGCACCCAGCATCACAATGTTGGCAGCCTTGACGGTGCCCAGATCCTTAGCAATGGTTTCAGCATCCAGGGCAACATGACGGGGGAGTTTTTTGATTTCTGCCATGATAGCCGCCTCATCGGGATAGTTGGGAATATTGATAAAAGGTTTGGTGTTGGTTACCAGCCAGCCTTCAGGGCTGAGGAAAGGGAGGTAACGTAACGACTCCATGGGCTCAACCGATAAAATCATATCGGCTTTGCCGTGGGGAATAAGGTCGGAAGCAACGGGCTTGTCCGACAGGCGAAGGTTACTTTGTACATCGCCTCCGCGCTGGCTCATACCATGCACTTCGGCTTGCTTAAGGTAAAGTCCTGTTTCTACTGCTGCATATCCGATGATTGCCGCTATGGATAAGATGCCTTGTCCTCCCACACCGGCCAGAATGATATCTTTTTTCATTTTTGTCTTTTTAAATGTTTATCAAATTGTTAAAACCTGAATGGACTACTTGCCTGCTTGCTCAGCTTTGGCTTTAGCTTTGAATTTTTCTCGCATACGCTTGTTGAGCGTCTGGATGCACTCACGGCGGGGTATAATCACACTCACGCCCTGGTATTCCAGCTCTTCTGCAATCACTTTCAGGTTTTCCTCATGGTTTTTGGCCAGGGGTTTGATAACACGAATATGGTCTTCTTCCACACCCAGTCCCTTGCAAATGTCTTCGATTTTACCAAATGCTGAGGAGGGTTGCCCTCCGGTCATACCGGTAGTGGCGTTGTCAAGAATCATTACGGTAATATTGGATTTATCGTTGATGGCGTCCAACAGGCCGGTGATGCCCGAGTGGGTAAAGGTACTGTCGCCAATTACAGCTACGGCTGGTTGCAGGCCTGCATCGGCAGCGCCTTTGGCCATTGTAATGGAGGCGCCCATATCTACACAGGTGTTAATGGCATCGTAAGGAGCCAGCGCACCCAGGGTGTAGCAGCCGATGTCGGCAAATACGCGTCCTTTTCCGTATTTTTCCAGCGCTTCGTTGAGGCCGTAATAGCTGTCGATGTGTGAGCAGCCTTTGCACAGTGAAGGCGGGCGGTTGGCCACCAGTGATGGAATTTCGCGCAGCTCAGGAATATCAAATCCCAGGGCAGCACCCACGATAACGGGATTAAGCTCTCCGTCGCGGGGGACAGTACCATCCAGGCGTCCTTTTACTTTTTTACCCTTATTGAGCAAGCCGCGCAGCAGCTCCTCCAGGAGGGGGTAGCCTTCTTCCAGCACCAGTACGCTGTCGCATTCCTCGTAAATCTTTTCTACCATTTTGGTGGGCACGGGGTATTGCGATACTTTCAGCACGGGGTAGGGAACGTTGCGGTCAGGATAATTCTCCATAAGGTAGTTGTGCGCCAGACCGCAGGCAATGATACCCATACTTTTGTCTTTCCCGTCGGTATAGCTGTTGAAGGGAGAGTTTTCGGCAGCGGCTTCGAAATGCGGCTGATTGTTGAGCAGGTCCTTGTATTGCTTGCGCGCGATGGCGGGCAACAGAATAAACTGCTTCAGGTTTTCGGGGAGCTTAAGTTGATTTTGCCCGCGCGAAGTTTTTCTTGCCACGCCGGCACGGGAGTGCGCCAGACGGGTTGTGATACGGAGCATAACGGGGATGCCAAATTTCTCACTGAGGTCAAAACCGTAGTGCACCATATCGTAAGCTTCCTGCTGGTCCACGGGTTCCAGGATGGGCATCATGGCAAACTTGCCATAGAAACGGCTGTCCTGCTCATTCTGTGAAGAGTGCATGGAAGGGTCGTCGGCAACCACGTAAATGATACCGCCGTTGGCTCCTGTGATGGAAGAGTTGATAAAAACGTCGGCCGCCACGTTGAGGCCCACGTGCTTCATACATACCATGGAGCGCTTTCCGGCATAGCTCATACCCAGGGCTGCTTCGGCCGAGGTTTTCTCGTTGGCTGTCCAGGTGGCAACAATGCCTTTTTCTTTGGCTTCCTTGCTGTCAATTACATACTGGGTAATTTCGGTAGAAGGGGTTCCGGGGTAAGCATAGATGCCTGATAGTCCGGCATCGATTGCGCCCTGGGCAATGGCTTCATCGCCAAGTAACAACTGTTTTTGCATAGGGTGATATTTTAAGTCTTTTGTATTGTTTTGATATTGATTCCGAAAATCGTTGCAAAACTAAGAAAAATAATCTGATAGCCATGAAAATATCGGCCTGCTTCGGGGCAATTTAAAAGGGGTTTAAGGAATACTTTTGCAGGAAGTTATGAGGTGTTTTGGAAAGACACTTGGATGTGAAAATAGTAAAGTTCATACAGACCCTTCTGTGAAAAGAAGTAGTGATTCGGAAGATGCCGTGTAATGGCATTTTAAGGAGTTGTGAAAAAATTATATAATCCTTCACATTATCACGCCGGAGTATAATATTTTCTTTAAATTTAACTTTCGTAAATTCGTTCGATAATGAACTTCCTGGCCCATATTTATCTTTCCGGAAAAAACGAAAACCTTATCCTGGGTAATTTTATTGCCGATATGGTTAAGGGCAGGCAAATTGAAAAATTTGCCCCCGAAATTCGTATGGGTATCAAATTACATCGTAAAATTGACGAGTTCACCGATTCTCACCCTTATTTCCTACGCAGCAAAAAACGTATCCGCGATAAATACCGGCACTATTCCGGG
>SLOR01000146.1 GCA_007132395.1 Bacteroidales bacterium | reverse complement strand
CTGTGATCAAGCCATCCTGATGATACTACCAGTGAAAGGATGTTGGTAAGAAAGGGCAATGCCACCCAAAGCAGTGCCTGCTTATTGTTCTTTATAATAAAAACCACACAGACCATAAACAATGCCATCCACAGGCCATATCGCCAGAAGATATTAATAAAGACGATTCGTGTAGTCGTAAAATCGCCGACCTGGTAAAAAATACGTGAAAGAATATTGTTCCAGCGTTGGGGTTGCAGGGTGTAATGGGGTTTTACGGCGATGCCACTGTAGTTGATGCCTACTACAGATCCGTCTTTGCCGGTGGGGATACCCCAGTAGATGTCGGTGCGCAGCAATATATTGTTGAGCATCAGTGCCGGGTTGTCGCGAAAAGTTTGAAGGTAAACCCCTGCAATTTCCTGAAAACGGATGTGGTGAAATTCGGGTTTTAGGTGAGCGATTTTTACAGAATAAGGATAGTAGAGTTCTTCATAATGATCGAGATTGGAGATTTTATTGAGAAACGCTTCTGTGGGTTTTTTAATTTCTCCCCCGGAAAAATAGACCCCGGCAATATCGTGCATCATGGCAAGATATTTATTGCCGGCGGGTGCCGGTTGTACGTCGAATTTATTATACAGTGGTCCGTGGATAGCCCATATAAGGACCAGACTGGCAGCAATTGCCATCAGGGCCCCGGGGGTTTTGCGCCGTAAAAAGATAACCAGTAAGCTGAGGGAAGTGAAGGCATAAACAAGTATGCCGTTTTGCCGGAAAAAGAACACCAGCGCCAGGGCCAGTGTCAATTGAATAATAAATGAGGCCTTATCCGTGTAGTCCTTAGGGCAGGTAATTATTTTGGCCAGCAGCAAGCTAAGCCATAAAACCGCTGTAGAATAGGGGGTATCTTTCCAGATGTTTGCAAGCATGAGTCCGATGGTGGGTGTCAGAATCATAATTCCGCAAAAAGCAATGATTATATATTTGCTTACACCCTGCTTATTAAGAAAGGTAAGCAGTGATGCAAAAACAGCGGAAAAGAAAAGGATTTGAGCAATGGCAATGGTTCCCGGAGAAGGATAAATGTTGATAAGAAGTTTTATGAGTAAGGTGTGGAAGGCAGGGTGCCAGTTGGTGAGTTTATCCACACCGGTGGCCTGATGCCACTGTTGAAAGGAATCGGTGGAAAGAATGGCCGGATTAAAAGCAATCCAGTACAGGATTGCCAGCAGCAATGAGAGCAGGAACCAGAAATAGTAGCTTTTCGTTTTCTGAGGCAAGCTTAAGCCTGTATATTTCCGGGTTTGGATGATCATTTGCAGATACTCGAAAACATACAAAAGTGCCATAACCACCGGGCTTACCCATACTGCAAAAAGGAAAAACTGCAGCCAGGCGTATTGATTGGCGAAGTTGACAGGGTGAAGGAACAGGTAATTTCCGCGGGCAGCAAAAGATATATACAAAATTACGGCAAAGAGCAGCACGGCAATACCCGGTTTTTTGAAGTAAGCTCTCAAAAGCGGGGATTGGTAATGGAGTATCACTGTCTGAGAGCCTGCCAGGGTAAGAAATAATAGAATAATTATATCGGTGTTGGCGGTTTCCCTGCTTATAAACAGTAACCAGAAAAGCAGCAAATGTGCCACTGTTAAAGCAGCTTTTGCAGCCGTGTTTTTCCTATAGCCCACTACTATATATTCAGCAATGGATTTAAAGCTTTTAAATATCATAATCGCCTCTAACGGTTTTAAACAAGATTTTTAATAATTCAAAGTTGCCTCTCAGGGGGCTTATCTTTGTCGGCGTTTTTCCGACTGCCGGGTAGGCTCTTGTTACGGGTATTTCACATACTTTAAGTCCCAGTCTGTTCGCTTTCACCGATAAATAGGCCAGCAATTCGTAGGATTGAAACACTTCCCTGAAAGGTTTTACCTCCGGATGCAGAAGGTACCCGGCTGAATAACCGCGGAATCCATTGGTGGTGTCTGTATAGTTGAACTTTGCTGCCCTTGAAATTAGCGGCGCATGTATGTATTTTACGGCAAGACTTCTTAGCCTGGGTGTATGGATAGCTTTGCCTCCGCTTATGTAGCGCGAACCTTGTATGAAATCATAACCTTCGTCAAGTTTCTTAATGAAAAGACCGGCAGATTCAATGCTGTCCTTATTATTGCCGTCTATGGTAATGATGCCCCTGTAGTTGTTTTTCAGCGCCCACCAGAAGCCCATGCGCAGTTGTGCGCCTAGCTTTCCGGGTCCTGTTTTGGTGAGAAGGGTGTTTACTCCGAGCGTTATCAATACATCATCGCGGGTACTGCCGTCTGTGCTGCCACCATCGCAAATAATGATATCGGCTTGTTCTCCAATTCCATGTTTTTGAGCTCTTTCAAGCAGTTTGTGTAAGCGCCGGCCTTCATTGATTACCGGGATGCAAATTGCGTATTTTGTTCCGGTGGGGAAAAAGCGGCATGCTTCAAAATCGGGGACGCCTTCTATGTTTTTAGTGGTTATCTTCATTCAGACAAATATACTTTTTCCATGTTTACAAAAAGATGTTTCTGATATACCCGATGATAGATTTGATATCATGTGTCGGAAGCCCGGCACGCATCTCGATAGACACAAACCCTTTGTAAGCCGCTTTGTGTAATTCCTGAGCCAGCAAACGATGCAGATCACGTTGCTTAATGGGGGCAAGGCCGGGCTCGCTTATGTGGATGTGATTTATCAGTTCTATATGATCCAGCAGGGGCTGAATATCTTCTTTATTTTCAATAAGGGTTCCCGTATCGGCATTTATCCTGAATGCGGGATTGTTGATTTTTTTTGCAAACGCAATCGCTTCTGGTGTTGTATTGATGAAATTTGTGTTGTATAGGGAAGAGATTGCTTCTATGGATAAAACAGTTTGTTTTTCATAAGCATAGGCGGCCAGTGCCTGGAAAAAATCTTCAGCAATGGCATATTGCTCGTCTGATTCCATCTGCCGGGTGGAAGGGGCTCCATACACCAGGTTTTTGCATTGTATTGCCGCTGCAAAATCAATGGCCTTTTGCACTTTTTCTGTCAGAATATTTCTCTCCGTAACACTTCTGAACAGGTTCTCCTTTGCACCATAAAGAATCGATTGCATGGAGCAAATAGTCAGGTTGTAACGGTTTTGAAGATCCCGGCTGATTTTTGTTGCCTGACTGAGATTATCGTAGGGATTCTCCGGAATCAGTCTCCCCGGAGCAATCTCAAGTCCGCCTATGCCCGTCTCATGCAGGAAATCATACATCTCATCATCGGAATCAGCAGTCCAGGCGATATTGGAAATGGCCAGTTGTATCATGGGTAGTTATGTATAAATTGCCTGATGTCATCGAAAATAAAATCCCTGGTGAAAATATAACCATCCCTTCCACCGAACAGTTCAGCATGGAGTGAGCGGAAGTTATAAGCAGGCGGTGCGGAATGGATTTCGTTTACAAAAGATTCACCCGTAACATGCCGGTATAATGCTTCTGCTGAGACAGGTTCTGTAGCCAGGTGCAGCAATTTAATAGGGTGTTGCAAGGCCGTTTCTATATGCTGCCATAAATATGCAAGGGGATAAAACTGGAAGACACTTCTGCTGTCGGTAAAATGGGTTGCGTTAAAATTCAGCTGATTTAAAAAAAACATCAGATCATCTTTTGCTTTCCCGGTCAGATTATTCAGATGGTAATATCCCTTTATGTCTCTGTGGTAAAATTCGGAGGCCCTGTCGGATACTGTTTTGAGTTTGTTGTAGTGAGCCTCGTTAAGCATTGCAGGGATTTTGCAGATAATGTCATATATAAAATTCTTTTTGATGTTTTGTCCGTAAATGGCAGGCAATCTTACGATTAAATGCTCAGGGATGTTGCTTTGCACCCATTGTTCGACCTTCAGCCGGTGCAGTCCATAAGGCTGAACGTGATTTTCTTCACTAATGGTAGTCTCATCCACGCTCACGATTTCAGATAGTACATCAATGGTTGAAATCAGTACAATTTTGCCGGGGTTAATTTTCCGGATATTATCGATGGCCTGTAAAGTGTGGTTATTATCTTCCTCAGGAAACTGATTGGCTAGAAACTTGCGGGAATATATTCCGGCATAAACCAGCAGCTCCG
>SLOR01000136.1 GCA_007132395.1 Bacteroidales bacterium | reverse complement strand
CGCTGGAAAGACATCATTCGTAAAATGTATGTCCCTTTTCAGGACAACATCATTATGCAATTTGAGGGGTATGAAAAGCTTAAGGAGCTCGACTGGGATCGTTATCATAAAGAGCATGGCCACTCGCTTCGCCTCGACCGCATTCTGGAGGCTGAAGGGGATTCGTGCAATTACTATAAAGCTAGTAAGCAGGCGGATGTACTGATGCTTTTTTATTTATTTTCCAGGGAGGAGCTTACTGCCATTTTTGAAAAGATGGGGTATGAATTTCGCCCTGATGCAATTCCCGCAAATATTGATTATTACCGCAAGCGTACAGCACATGGTTCAACCCTTAGTCAGGTCATTCATGCCTGGGTGTATGCCCGCTCACATCGCGATGAATCATGGAAGCGATTTCGCAAAGCCCTGATGAGTGATTTTAAGGACGTGCAGGGAGGCACCACCCACGAAGGGATTCATCTGGGTGCTATGGCAGGCACACTGGATATCATTCAGCGTTGCTATGCCGGACTGGAAATACGCGATGATGTGCTGTGGTTCAATCCGCACCTTCCCGAAGACATTGAAGAAATGGCATTTCATCTTCGCTACCGCGGGCACTGGATGAAGCTGCGTATCAACCATGAAAAACTGAAAATTGAATTTGACAAAGGATGGGCCAACCCCGTTACCATTGGTGTAAAGGGAAAAACCCACCATTTTGAAACCAACGACAAAAAGGAGTTTAAACTGAAATAAAAGAGGAGATTTTGCGATGAGACTATTGATTGTATCCAACCGTTTACCCGTTGCGGTAAAAAAAGAGGGTGATAAGTTTACCTTTGAAAAAAGTGCCGGTGGCCTTGTTTCGGGTCTGAGTGATTTTCTGAAAGGGCTGGGTAAGTCGGAGTCAGAAATTGACGACTACATTTGGATGGGATGGCCCGGGATGACCATTGAGAAAGAAGACGAAGATTATATCCGGAAAACGGTAGAAAAGGAGCATAGTGCCTCTCCCGTGTTTTTGTCGCAAAAACTTATGGATAAGGTTTATCTGGGTTTCTGCAACAAAACCATATGGCCCCTCTTTCACTATTTCCCCAATTATGCCAGCTTCGAAAACGAGTTCTGGGATGAGTACAAAAAGCTCAATGAGATTTTTTGCCAGGAAGTGATGAAAGTATTAAAGCCGGGCGATGTGCTCTGGATTCACGATTATCACCTTATGCTGCTTCCGGCTATGCTTCGCGAGAAGGTAAATAACCCCATCGGGTTCTTCCTGCATATTCCTTTCCCTTCCTTCGAAATGTACCGTCTGTTTCCCAAAGAAAGCCGTTCAGCTATTCTGGAAGGATTGCTGGGGTCGGATTTAATCGGATTTCATACCCACGACTATACGCAGTATTTCCTGCGATCCATCCTGCGGATACTGGGAAAGGAAAACCACATGGGTAATATTGATTTGCCCGACAGGGTGGTGAAAGCTGCCACCTTTCCCATGGGAATAGAGTTCGATAAATTTCATACCATGGATGTATCGCCCTTTCCTTCATCAAAACCCGCCGAGGGAGAGCCCAGGATTGTTTTGTCGGTAGACCGGCTGGATTATTCAAAAGGAATTATAAACCGCCTGCAGGGTTATGAGCTGTTTTTGAGAAACAACCCGCATTGGCATGGTAAGGTTTTTCTGAATATGATAGTAGTGCCTTCCCGTACAGGAGTTACCTCGTACCAGAAAATTAAAAGACGTGTGGACGAGTTGGTGGGCCAAATCAATGGAAACTATGGAAAAGTGAACTGGACTCCTATAATCTACCAGTACACCTCCCTGCCACACAAAGAGCTTATTGCCCAGTATCGTATGAGTGATGTGTCGCTTATTACCCCCCTGCGCGATGGAATGAACCTTGTAGCCAAGGAATACATAGCCTCCCTAAACGACCAGAAGGGTGTGCTGATTTTGAGTGAGTTTACAGGAGCGGCAAAGGAACTCAGCGAGTCTATCATCATCAACCCCAACAATATAAAAGAAATAGCCGATGCCATTGCCGATGCACTGAGCATACCTGAGGAAGACCAAATCAAGCGCAACAAACGTATGCAAAATCGCCTGAAACGCTATAATGTAACCAAGTGGGCCAATGATTTTGTGGATACCATGTTGGATATCAGCAGGGTTTCCTCCTACACCTCCAAAGCCAAAGTGCTTAATGATTCTGTTACAGGGCAATTGCTTGAGCAATATGATAAGGCCAAAAACCGCATAATCATTGTAAATTATGACGGTACGCTGGTGCCCCTGAAAGAGCGACCTGGCGAAGCACGCCCATCGCCTGAATTGCTCCAACTCCTGGAAAATATCAATAAAACGGATAAAACCGACATTGTTATTATCAGTGGTCGCAGCAAGGATGAGCTGGATGTGTGGCTGGGGAAAACACCCGTGAATATTACCGCGGAACATGGAACCTGGGTGAGGGAAACATTAAGTAAAGACTGGAGACTGTTTAAACCCCAGTCCAGTGAATGGAAGGAAGAGATTCTCCAAATACTTGAAATGTACACCGATCGCCTGCCCGGTTCTTTTATAGAAGAAAGAGAATATTCGGTTTCATGGCACTACCATAAAGCAGATATTGAGCAATCCTCTTTTTTGAGCAGGGAGGTGAGTGATCATCTTCTGTCCATAACTACAAATATCGGCGTACAGGTGCTCCATGGAAACAAGGTGATTGAAGTGAGTAATTCTGGTATTAACAAAGGGGAGTTGGGACTGTACTGGCTGGCGCGCAAAGACTACGACTTTGCCATGGTAATGGGTGCGGGCTGGTCGGATGAGTTGCTGTTTCAGTCCATGCCATCTCATGCCTGGACCATTAAGGTGGGGATGCTGAAAACCGATGCCCGCTATGTGTTTAAAAAACAAACGGAGGCCATTGAGCTATTAAAAAGACTTAAAAACCACTAAGAAGGATGGGTTATTTGCTGATGGGCCGGGAAGCGAAACAATCAGGCCAGCTGTTTGGAGTCGGCAAAAGACATCAACTCCTCGGTAACGGGAAGTGTGAAAGTAAACCGGCTTCCCTGTCCCAGGGTACTATGGGCTGAAATTGTGCCGCCCAGTAATCCGATAAATTCTTTGCAGATAAGCAGCCCCATGCCGGTACCTTCCTCGCCCCCGGTACCGGGGTGGGAAGTAATATTTCCATCGATACGGAAAAGGCGGCTGGCAACATCTTCATTCATGCCTATGCCATTGTCCTCCACCGTTACTTCAATATGACTATCGCACTGGAGGGCATTAATAGTTATTTTTCCGCTTTCGGGTTGGCAATACTTAACGGCATTGGACAGAAGATTGCGCAAAATGGTTTTCAGGATGTCAGCATCGGCAAATACCGAGCAATCGTCATTTACCTTGTTGGTGAAGCTAATGTTTTTGCCAAAGGTTTGTGGAGTAATTCCTTGTATTACCTCATCTACCACGCAGGCCAGTTGAAGCTCCATGGGGTTTATATTTATCTTTCCGGTTTGTGCCCGGGCCCACTGCAACAGATTATCCAGTAGTTTATATCCACCTTCAATGGTTGATTCCAGAAAGGTAAGCAACTCCTGTGTTTGTTCGTTATCGCCTTTGGCAATGCTGACCCTGAGCATTTTATTGATGATTTGCATGGCCCCGATGGGGTTGCGTAAATCGTGGGAAATGATGGAGATAAACTTGTCTTTTGTCAGGTTCAGGGCCTCCTGCTCACGGGCGTAGGCCTGGAGCTGATCGGTTTTGTGTTTGAGCTGGATGTGAGTGTGAACCCGCCTGAGAAGCTCCCTGGAGTTAAACGGTTTGGTGATATAATCGGCAGCTCCCAGATCGAATCCCTTGATAACATTTTCGATGTTAATATAAGCTGTTAGCATGATTACGGGAATATGCCTGCACCCCTCAGAACTTTTGAGAATTCTTAATGTTTCAAATCCATCCAGTTCGGGCATGTTTATGTCCATGAGGATGAGGTCAAAGTCATTTACTTCCCGCAGTATTTCAATGGCTTTACGGCCATTACCGGCAAAGCCTACCTGGTATCCTGCCTCCCGCAACATACTGCCAATAACTTTTATGTTGGTGGGGTTGTCATCTACCGCCAGTATTTTGT
>SLOR01000176.1 GCA_007132395.1 Bacteroidales bacterium | reverse complement strand
TTTATTTTTATAATGCTTCTACCACGCAAAAGCCCAAGGCTGTTATAGAAAGGCTGCTGCATTACTACAGCCGCGAAAAAAGCAACATTCACCGGGGTGCGCATTATTTGAGTCAGCAGGCAACGGAGGCCTATGAAGAAGCGCGTAACACGGTTAAGATGTTTATCAATGCCGCTTTCAGCCATGAAATTATTTTTACCCGGGGTACTACCGAAGCCATCAACCTGGTGGCGCACTCCTGGAGTAAAAAATCCTTGAAAAAGGGGGATGAAATCATTATTTCAGCCATGGAGCATCATTCCAACATCGTGCCCTGGCAAATGGCATGTGAGCAATATGATGCCGTACTTAAGGTCATTCCCATGGATGAAAAGGGTGCACTGGATATGGAGGCCTACAAAAATCTGCTCAGCGATAAAACCCGCATAGTGGCGGTGACACATGTGAGCAATGCACTGGGCACCATTAACCCGGTAAAGGAAATTATCGCCCTGGCACACGAAAAGGATGTACCCGTGCTTATCGATGGGGCACAGGCCCTTTCGCACATGAAGGTAGATGTGCAGGAACTGGACTGCGATTTCTATTGCTTTTCCGGGCATAAAATTTACGGGCCCATGGGTGTGGGCGTTTTATATGGCAAGGAAGACCTGCTCAACCAAATGCCCCCTTACCAGGGTGGAGGCGAAATGATTAAAGAAGTTACCTTTGAGAAGACTACTTACAATGAGCTGCCCTTTAAATTTGAAGCCGGCACGCCCAACGTGGGCGACGTGCTGGGCATGGAGGCTGCCATAAGGTTTTTGTCCTATCTGAGATTTGATGAAATAGCCCTCCATGAGCATGACCTGCTGGAGTATGGCACTCAACAGCTTGCCACACTCGACAATATCAGGTTTATCGGCACTGCTCCCGAAAAAACTTCTGTTATCTCCTTTATCTTCAACGATATTCACCCTTACGATACAGGTACTATTTTAGATAAACTGGGCATTGCCGTACGCACAGGACATCATTGCGCACAGCCCGTGATGGATCACTTTGGTGTACCCGGCACCGTAAGGGTATCTTTCGGTATTTATAATTCAAAAGCTGAAATTGATACACTTATCAAGGGGTTGAAAACAGTAAGAGAAATGTTCGCGTAGTAGTATTTGCTAAAGTATTTGACCCTTAACGAAGCTTCGGGCATAAACAATATCAGGATGGGGTTTGTTTGCATGTGTAAACAAACCCCATCGCTATGCAAACACACACGCAAGACTCCGGTTTCTTTACCCTAAGGCCTTATCAGCGGCCCCTTCGTTCTACCATTTACAACATCCGAAAAATTTACAACCCCCATTGGTTTCAGGGAAATACCCGCCGCCAACAGTATTTTGAGGGCTGGTATTTTAAAAATGTAAGCAACGGGGGTGAGCATTGCTGGTCGTTTATCCCCGGAATATCATTGGTGAAAGACGATGCACACGCCTTTGTGCAAGCCATAAATGGCAATAGCGGCGAAACCTGTTACTTCCGGTTTCCTGCCTCTGAATTTTTGTTCTCAGATCAGGGATTCCGTATACAGATTGGCAACAATTATTTTTCCGATCAGCACATTATCCTTGACCTGGATAATGGTAAGGATAAAATAAAGGGGCAGCTGCACTTTGAGAATATAACACCTTATCCGGGGCAATTTACCCGGCCGGGCATCATGGGTTGGTACCGCTATGTGCCGTTTATGGAGTGCTATCATGGTGTGGTAAGTTTCGACCATGGCATCCGCGGACAACTTTCCATCAATGATGTTGAGGCTGAATTTAACGGTGGGAGAGGATATATTGAAAAAGACTGGGGCTCGTCCATGCCCAAAGCATGGATATGGATGCAAACCAATCACTTTGATAGTCCTGAAACTTCGTTTATGCTATCTGTGGCGCGAATCCCCTGGATAACCAAAACATTTACCGGCTTTCTTGGCTTTTTTCTGCATCAGGGGCACTTGATTCATTTTGCTACTTATACAGGGGCGCGTATAGCCCGGCTGGAGCATAGCGACACAGAAGCCAGTATTACCATAGAAGGGAAAAAGTATATTATCCATGTTTATGGAGAAAAACCGGCTTCCCTTCCCGGTGCACCCAAACTCAAGGCGCCGGTACTGGGGAATATGGATAGAATGATTCACGAAAGTTTAAATGCAAACCTAAGGGTTACGGTAAAAGAAAAATCTTCAGATAACATCCTTTTCACGGGCCAGGGGCGTCATGCCGGGCTGGAATTCGTGGGAGATTTGAAGTTGCTTGACCTTTAGAACAAGCTATTCATATCCCCTTCAAAGCCATCCCCTGAATCCCTGCGGCCGTTGCGTTCGCGGAAATCGCGGAAGCGGTAGGTGAACGATAAGGTCACTACTCTTGACTCTCGCCAGAACTCACGCTCCTGGTAAAAATTCGTTCCATTGGTTTCCAGGGCAAAGCGGCGGGTGTTGAAAACATCGCTTACATTCAAACTTACGGTGCCACTGTTGTTGAGTACGTTTCTTCTCAAGCCCAGGTTCATGCTGAAAACCGGCCTGATTTGTCCTTGCGGTACAACCCTCGGGCCCCAGTAGTTGGCCGACATCTGGGTGCTGAACCAACCGGGGATATTCAGGTTGCTCATAAGGCTCAGGGTCCAGCTGTAGCTTTGGTTGGTAAAAGATTGCCCTTCCACTTCTCCCGATACTTCTGAGTGAAAGTAATTCCCCGTGAGGGTAGCATCGAAATTGTTGTTCAGGGTAAAATAGTTAATCAACTCAACCCCGGTAGCGTTGCGGGTGTTGGCGTTGGTCCAGGTTACCATGGTTCCTTTGTCAAACAGCACGAACAGTCGGGTAATTCCCTGTGTGGTATAGCGATGAAAAACACCCCCGGTTACCATGTAATTTTCCCAGGCACGGATATAGTTCACCTCGAAATTATCGGTATGCTCGGGCTGAAGGTAGGGGTTACCCAGCCTGAGGTTGTAAAAATCCTGGGCGTTGAGAAACGGCATCATTCCGCCTATCCCCGGTCTGCGGATACGCCGGCTGTAGCTTGCCTGAATGTCTTGGTTTTCTCCGATTTCGTAATTGACAAAAGCACTGGGGAAAACGCGGAAATAGCTGTCAGCAGAAAGGGTATCCCTAACGGGCAGAAAGTTTTCATCGTTAAGGAAACCGCTGCGCAGGCCATAATCCTGCCAGGTTTCCGAAGTAGTATATTCTGCCCTTAGCCCCAACTGGTAACTGAGTGCACCCCGGTTATCGGTAAAGGAGGTGTAAGCGGCGTGAATATGCCGGTCGTGAGTAAAGGCGTTACTAACGGGTATGCCATTGAGTACCCGGTCAAAATACTGGTCTTGCTCGCGATCCAGCTCTCCGAAGTTTTGTGAGCGGTCATCAAAGCGAAACTGGCTGCGTAATCCGGTTTCTATTTTCCTGTTTTCGCCGGCAGAGAATTCGTAATCGGCCTGCAGTACCAGCATAGTGCTTGAGAGAGGACGTTCGTAAAACTGGTCGGCATGTTTGTTGACGACTTCCTGCATGCTGGAGTCGAAAAAGCTTTGATCAAAATATTCGATACGATCCTGGCTATCCCATGCATAGGTAGCTGAAGCTCTAAGGCGTTGTCCGTTATCGTTGCTCCAGTTATAATCTGCCCCCACTTCGTAGTTTATACGGCTTTGGTCTTCTTCAAGCAAGCGCACGTACATGCTATCCAACATGGCCGGTGCACCAAGGTTACGGATATTATACAGACGTTCTCTGTCGCGGCTGCGGGCATTGATGTTGGTATAAATCCTTGTGGAGCTGTTATCGTTGAAAAAATATTCTGTCCCCAGTCGCAGCAACTGGCTCTGGTTCCAGTTTTCGGTGTAAAAGTCTTGGTTAATGATGGGGGAAGCGTTGATATGATGGTTTTCCTGGTAACTCAGGTTGCTTTCCCACATTTCCCGGTACTGGTAGGAATAACTTGTGAAAAAATTCCAGTTACCCCGGCGCAGGTTAAGGTTCAGCCCGCCGGTATATTTATGGCCGGTACCTGATGACAGATTGATTTGCCCATTGAACCCTTGCATACGTTGCTCTCTGAGGATAATATTTATAATGCCTCCAATGCCTTCTGCTTC
>SLOR01000350.1 GCA_007132395.1 Bacteroidales bacterium | reverse complement strand
TTACAACACCTTTGCCTGGTAACACCCAACCGCAGGGCAGGGCTTTTCCTGAAAAAATATTTCTCAGAACTTGCCTCTAAAGCCATATGGGCACCCGATGTGTTAAGTATGGAGGATTTTGTGGAGCACATCAACGGTATCAGTATACAGGAACCGGTAGGGCTGTTGCTTGAATTCTATGAGGTGTATTGCAACATAGAGAAGGAAAAAGCCGAACCCCTGGAAGAGTTTCTCAAATGGGCTCCCATGCTCATTAAGGATTTCAACGATATTGATGCACATGTGAGCGAGCCGATGCAGCTGTTTAACAATGTGCTGGATGCAAAAAAGATAGAATCCTGGAATCCCGACGGTCAGGAGCCTTCCGACTTCCAAAAGAAATACCTGCGCTTTTTTGAACGTATCAAAAAATACCACGATGCCTTTCGCGGGCATTTGCTGCAAAAACATATTGCCTACCAGGGCTTGTCCTATCGGGAAGCGGCCCGCATGGTGAAGGAGGATGTTGCAGAAATACGATGGAAGCACATCCTTTTTGTGGGCTTTAATGCTCTAAACGAGGCAGAGGAAATCATTATCCGTACGCTGGTAAAAAAGGGTTGGGCCGATATAATCTGGGATGCAGATAAATATTACCTGGAAAACAACAGCCATGAGGCAGGTTACTTTTTAAGAAAGTATCGCAAGGATTGGAACATGCCCATAGGAGGGGTTGAGGATAATTACAGCATTGCCTCAAAAAATATCTTTATTTACGGCCTGGCCAAAAATGTAAACCAGGCCAAGATGGCGGGCATCATACTCAAAGGCATGCCTGCCGAGAGTTTTACCCAAAATCAGACTGCCGTGGTGCTGGCCAACGAAGAACTCATGTTGCCGGTTATCAACTCCATTCCCCCCAATGTGGAAAAGCTCAATATCACCATGGGGTATCCCCTGAGAAAAACATCCATTTACGGGCTTTTTGATGCGGTGTTCCAGATGCATCTCACTACCCTGCGCATGCGTTCGGCGGGCAGTGGGCTTAAGTCGGCATTCTACCATAAAGACCTTGTTCGCCTGCTTCGCCATCCGGCCATTGCCATGTTATGGGGCGATGATGACAGGGAGATGGATGAAATAATTTACAGGATATCTTCTTCCAACAAAGCTTTTCTTTCCTTTGGTGCTTTAACGCGCATGAGCTCCGATTCCAGTAGGTTTCATCAGGCTTTTTCGTTTCTTTTTGAAAGTTTCGTGCAGGAACCCTATGGTGCGGTAAAAGCATTGTTGCAACTCATGCAATTGCTGGATGCCTCTTACAGGCAGCAGGCGCAGGAGGAAGGGGTTGAAATAGAACAGGCAGCATGGTTTGCCGATTTTGAATCGCTATACCCCATTGGTATCATCCTTCGTAAGCTGGATGCATTCATGCAGGGGCAGGGAGCACTGCATGATTTGAAAACCTTATTTATGCTCTTCCAGTCCATGGCACGTGAGAGCAAGCTCGCCCTGGTGGGAGAGCCCCTTAACGGCTTGCAGATAATGGGTATGCTGGAAACCCGTAACCTGGATTTTAAAAACCTTATAATATTGTCGGCCAATGAGGATATCCTCCCTGCCGGAAAAACCGTTAATTCGCTGATTCCCTTCGATGTGAAGGCTGCTTTCGGGATGCCCGTTTATAAAGAGAAGGACGCGGTGTACGCATACCACTTTTACCGTTTGCTGCAGCGGGCCGAAAATGTTTATATCATGTACAACACCCAGACGCAGGATTTGGGTAGCAGCGAGAAAAGCAGGTTCATTACCCAGTTGCAACTGGAGTTGCCTGTCTGGAATCCCAATATCCGCATTGAAGAGAAAATTATTGCCTTGCCTTCTGCAAGGGATGAGATGGAACACGAAATTCGTATTCCCAAAACCCCGGAGGTGATGATGGATCTGCATGCTATCAGCGAGAAAAAGGGCTTTTCTCCCTCCACCCTGAGTCACTATATCCGTTGTTCATTATTCTTTTATTTCAGGCATATAGCTGGAATAAAAGAGAGTGCAGCCGTGGAGGAAACCATAGAGGCCAATACACTGGGTACGGTGGTACATGAAGTGTTGGAGATTCTTTACCGGGAAAAGGAGCTGGAGGGAAAGATTGTTAAAACTGAGCATATCAAAGGTATGCACTCAAGGGTGGAAGCGCTTACTGCAGAAAGCTTTGAGAAAAACTACCCCGGGGGAGATTTAAAAACAGGCAAAAACCTGCTGCTGCATAAAGTAGCCTTGCGCTTGGTTTACAACTTTCTTAAGGCAGAAGAGGAATTGTTGGAAAGTCTTGAAAAGCAGAATAAACATCTTACTTATGTCAGGGCCGAAGAAAACCTGAAAGGTTCGCTGGAAATAGATTTGGACGGCCAGCCCACATCTGTCAACTTCAGTGGCTTTGCCGATCGCATCGATCGCATCGGTGATGTTACGCGCATTATCGATTACAAAACGGGTAAAGTAGATGCCCGTGAACTCAAATTCAAAGAATGGGAAAAAGTGACCCGTAGCAGCAAGCAGGGGAAAAGTTTTCAGCTGATGATGTACGCCCTGTTGTATGGGCAGGCTTATCCGCAGGCGCAGAGGCTTGTACCGGGAATCCTTTCCCTGCGCAACATAAAAGCCGGATTGCTAATGCTGGAAACACCCGAATCAAAAGAAATTATTTCTCCCCAATCAGTGGAAGCCTTTCAGGAGGAACTCGAAGTACTTATGCAGGAAATCTTTAATACCTCTCTATCCTTCACCCGTACCCCCGATGAAGCCAACTGCCTGAATTGTGATTTCAGGGTGGTGTGTAACCGGTAACTTTCCCTGATTTTAGCCTCTGTTAAACACCGTGGAGTGTTTTGATTTATTTGGTTTAGCCTTATATAGTAATGCTTTTAAGGACTGTGGCTGGATAGACCGATAAGTTAGAGTTCCTATGATTAACCATGTTGAATGTTCTTTATGTTAAGAAATTTATTATTATTGTATGTTGTATAATATCTTTTTTAAGAAAAAAGCCGAAAAATGCGATTCCGACACCTCCCCCTGATTTCTATTGTTTTCCTGACGCTAAATCTATCTGCCTTCACAGATTTTAGAGATGGGTTTGTTATTGATTTAAAACAGGATACAATATTTGGAGAAATTGATTATCGTCAAATTTTACGTAGTGCACAGGTTTGCAAATTGAGATTGGGCGAAGAAATTATTAATTATTCTGCCAATGATATTCATGCATATGGTGTGGTTAATGATCGGTTTTTTGTAACAGGGATTCTTGAGGGGAAATTTGTAGAAGTCATTGTGGCTGGAAAAATGAGCTTGTATTACTACGATGATGATTACTACATTGATGCTGAGGGCTCTGAGCTATACAGAGTAGGGGCTTTAAGAGGAATTGAAAAAGAGGCAACAGCCCGGGAGAATCAGCACAGGTGGAAAGGTAATATATTATACAGGGTAGCGGGTTGTCAGGAAGCAATTGAAATGGCTCATGAATTGGAAATCAAAGAAAGGAGCCTGGTTGAATTGGTTATTGCATTTAATAACTGCCATAATATTCATTATGTTGATTATAAGCAAAACCGCCCATGGAAACTGATAGAATTTGGGGTTTATGCGGGAATTAACAATACTGGCTTATATTCTCAAAGGGCCAGGTTATCCGGTGATTTAAGACATATTCCTGAAAAGGCTTATTCCAGCCAGCCCGCATTTGGACTTACCATGATTTTCTCCTCTCCGAGATTGTATGAGAGGCTTTCCCTGCAAGCGGGTCTGCTATTCTCAAGGGTTGATTTATCTTCCTATAGTATGTTGGAGATGTACCAACGGACTGAATTTTATGAAACCACGCTTAGGTTTAATAGCATCTCATTACCTGTAGCATTTAGATACATGCTTGTGCCAGGCGCTACACCTATGTTTGTTAAACTTGGAGCCATAGCAAACCTTAATATGGGTATCAGGTCAAAGGTCTTAAGTGAACATGTCTACCATCTTTTTAATCCCGGTCAGGTGGTTATTGACTTTCCTCAGGAGTTTCCGATGAATAATTTTTTCGTAGGCACGATAGCGGGTTTGGGCATACAAAGGTCCTACGGAGGTTGGAAAACAGAGATTTCATTAGGGTACAATAT
>SLOR01000134.1 GCA_007132395.1 Bacteroidales bacterium | reverse complement strand
ATTTTTCCAATATAATACGCCTTTTTATTTTTACAATAAGTATCGTACTTATTGTATTGTTATTCCCACGGCAAAGCGGGTTTTATTGGGAATTTTCGCAAGCCCGCCCCTGGCTTTACGAAGACTTGATTGCCCCTTTCAACTTTGCCATTCAAAAAAATAGCGAAGAACTTTTGCGGGAGCGCGAAGAAGTGCTTGAAGAGTTTATACCCTTCTACCGCAAAGATCCCATGGTTTACGAGCGGCAATTTCAACTGCTCAATGCACGTTTTGAGGCTGCCTGGGCCGAAACTTTCCCTGACAACCAATACTCTCTTAATCAGAAAGAAAGGATAAAGTCGCTCACCCTGGTTATTTTTGATTCCATATACCAGCGAGGGGTTATTTTTATGGAAGGAGACATGGCCGAAGCACCTTCGGAAGCTTCCCTCCTACTACTGGAAGGCAGCATCGCGAGAGCCCGGCAGATAAGCGATTTTCTCTCCGTTCGTAATGCATTCGGATATATCAATCAGCGTTTGGAAGAAAAAAGGCTGGAGCCGGGCATGCAATCCCTTATGCGCAATGTACTGGAAAGCTCCATTACCCATTCGGTATTTTGGGATGAGGAAACCAACAGTAAGGCCATTGCCTCGGCCCTGGAACGGATTTCACCTACCCGCGGCATGATACAACAGGGAGAAAAAATAGTATCGAAGGGTGAGCTTGTAACGGCTGAGAAATTCCGTATACTGGAATCCTTTCGGGCCGAATATACCCGGCAGCTGGGCAGTACGAGTGCCAACTATCTGGTGTTCTGGGGGCAGTTTTTGCTGGTGTCAATTTCTATCCTGGTGCTGAGTCTTTTTCTTATGACTTTCCGCAAAGAAGTGTTTTATAATTCGCGGAAGCTTATTGTGATCCTGTTAAATATCTACTTGATGATATTTCTCACCAGTCAGGTGGTGAAATACAATATCGATTTGCTCTATCTGATACCTGCCTGCATAATACCCATTGTCATACGGAGCTTCTTTGATAACCGCCTGGCCTTGTATGTGCATATTACCAGCATTATCCTTATCGGGTTCCTGGTGCCCAAGAGTTTTGAGTTCGTATTTCTGCAGTTCATTGCCGGAATCATTGCCATTTTGTCAATGGCAAGCCTGCGCCGACGTTCACAGCTCTTTACCACAGCAATCCTGATTTTCATCACCTACGTTGCGGTATTTACCGGCCTGAGCCTTGCCCAGACCGGCTCCTTCATGCATATTGACCCGGTAATCTACGTCTACTTTGCCGGCAGCGCATTGTTTACCCTGTTTTCATATCCTTTGATTTTTATTTTCGAACGTGCCTCAGGATTGCCAACTGACTTTTCGCTGCTGGAACTCTCCGACACCAACTCCCCGCTATTGCGCGAACTAAACCTCACCGCACCCGGCACTTTTCAGCATTCGCTACAGGTGGCCAATTTATCGGAAGAGGCCATCAACATTATCGGAGGCAACAGCCTTATGGTGCGTACCGGAGCGCTGTATCACGATATCGGCAAAATGCACAAATCGCAGTATTTTACGGAAAATCAGAACTCTGAAATCAGTCCTCATGATGAACTTACCTACACCGAAAGTGCGGAAATAATTATCGGACATGTTATCAAAGGTATTGAGAAGGCCCGAAAGCATAATATTCCGGAATATATCATCGATTTTATACGCACCCACCACGGAACCACTACAACCCGGTATTTTTATGCCATGGAACAAAAGGAGAACCCGGATAAGGAAATCAATACGGACGCTTTTACCTACAAGGGCCCAAAGCCTTTCAGTAAGGAAACTGCAGTGCTGATGATGGCCGACTCGGTAGAAGCGGCCTCGCGAAGCCTGAAGAATCCCGATGAAGACTCCATTAACACGCTGGTTGACAGTATTATTGACAATCAGATCCAGGAGAATCAATTTGACAATGCGAATATTACCTTTAAAGACATCAACATTATCAAACGCGTTTTCAAAAACCGCTTGTCGCACATTTATCATGTGAGGATTGCTTACCCCGGCAGCAATTAACGGATTCTCTAAACTGGCAATTCACAGGAAATCATGTTTCAGGAAGGTATCGTTTGCATCAAATATTTTTTTGCATCCGGTCCCAGGTTAAACAGCAAATCCAGAATGCTCAGGTTGGGTTGAAAGCTGTACCTTTCATCGAATACCTGATAATAAGGCTTAAAAGGGAGGTCGGTTATATGTTTACGATCTTTGCTTTTTGGACTAATGGCAAATCTCATATCCAGGTATCCCTGTGTATCGCTCAGGAAGTTATCCGTAAAAGATACCATAACATCCAGATTCATCTCGAGGCACAGAGTGGTAAGAATAAGGTTATTGAGTTCGATAAGCTTAGTACTGCTCGATGTTCCCATAATAAGTTCTTCAACCTGACTGCCGTAATATAGAAAAAAGGGTGCATTGCGGTATGCCGACTCAATACTTCGCCAGTGCGCTTTTTGCCAGTTCTGATGTTGACTTGTGAGCACATCCCGGGTAGGGGTATTGTTACCAAGGGGTCTTTCCACAGGAATACTCAGGTTTACAGGTCCATTGCCGCTATAAATAGCACAGCGGTTCCGCCATGTTTGCCGTGTGTAGGTCTCATGAATATCAATAAATGCACTTTCCGCGTGCAGTAAATAGCAAAAATACTCCAGGGGAGGAAAGTAGGCTGAAGAGAGAAGTAGTTTGGGCTTTTCAGGTTTTATCATAGTTTTCTTAATAGTCTGTTCCATCTTATCTTATGTAACCACCGGGCATTCTTGTTGTAAGATACCATTACCCCTTTTGCCCTGCCAATGATATGATTTTCGGGTACCGGGCCCCAGTTGCGCGAATCAGAAGTGTTGTGGCGGTTATCTCCCAGCACGAAATAATAGTTCATACCAAAAGTATATTGCGCCTGGTAGCGGTTATCGATAAACACGGAATCGTTTCTCAGGCTGACTTTTTTTCTCTCGTGGTACACAAGTAGGTGGAACCATGTATCAAGGGTCTCTGCATTAAGAACAACCTGCATACCCTTGAAAGGCAGCTGTAAAGGCCCGAAGCTGTCAGGAGTCCATGCCGCAGCTTTCGTCCCCCAGATGGGCATAATGGCTGTAGTATCATGTGAAATGTATTTTTCCAGGCTCCTAATACCACTGGTGCGTTTTAGGGAGTCAGCCTGCATGTTTGTAAGGGGAAGCAAATAGTTATTTCTTCCTCTAATTTTCCGGGCTTCACGTACACCATGACTTTGCAAAAAATCTTCGTCAATAACAATATTGCGGGTTTGCATCCGGTAATCTCTCTGGATCAGGTGCGATTCTTCCACTTTTTGTCCATCTACCAGCAAAACCCCTTCTTTCATCTGCAGCTGCTGTCCGGGTAGGGCCACAATTCGCTTTACTTTTTGAGGACGTTTGTCGATGGGCAAATGATGCATGGCAGGAGTATTAAACAGCGCCATATGACCAGCAGCCGGTTTGTTGCGCCCCGGAAACCTTGCATAGGGTAGCTGTTTCACAGGAGGCAGGGTGTCGGTTGAAAACATGGTATTTACCCAGGATTGAGGCATCAAGCGCAGCGGTAGCCTTGCGCCATATTCATATTTGCTTACCCACAGCACATCGCCCTGCAAAATGCTTTGCTCCATGCTGCTGCCTGCCTGGCTTTGCAGGTCGATTATCAGAAACTTTACAAGCAGCAGAGCCAGCACGGCTACCCCCACAGCCCTTAACCACTCCTTTGCAGAGTGGAAGGTTGTATTTTTTCTGTTATTTGCAGGTTTACGCTTTCTCGCCATAAAAAAATATTCTCATGGCAAAAATAGGAAAACTACAGCCCTTAATAACTTATGGAACAAGAAAATGTATATACCATTCCAATTCAATATCTTTGCAATAAAGAAAGCAGAGCATTTACATATTGCCATTTCTTACCATAAAAGCGGGAAGATATAACAGGTAATAAAAATCAAAAAGATTGCAGATGAAGATTCTTAACACACAACAAATCAGAGAAGCCGATCAATATACTATAGCTAACGAACCCATTGAATCCATTGACTTGATGGAAAGGGCTTCCAAAGCATTTTTTGATGCAATGAAAAAACTCATTAAAAAAAAAAAAAAACATAGAGGT
>SLOR01000314.1 GCA_007132395.1 Bacteroidales bacterium | reverse complement strand
GTTTTAATTTCATGAATACAAGCCATATAGAATCATCTGACTGCATATTGCACACAGCCGCCTCCCGTAATTCATTACCGGGTAAAAGAATGTCAATTAAATAATTCTCATGTAATACATTAAAAGCTACCCCTCTGTATTCTGGTCCATGAAAAATATATTCAGGGCAAGAAGTAATATCGTTTTTGATTTTCTTAGCATGCAATACCGTAGTATTGTTTTTTAGTTTTAAATAATGTCTGTTACTATTGTGATTAATAACAAATGGGCTGTTTTGCTTAATGGGTTCAATTTGCAAATAGGAGAGCATCAGAATATCTGAACTGTAGGCTTTTAAGAAAGGAAACGCAGCTAACCCATTTGCCTCTTCAAGGTATCGAAGCTTTTCCCTGCCCGAGAAACTTTTGATTTCATTGCTTATGCTTCTATTTCCGAAATCCAGTTTTATGTAGGGTGTTGGCTTGTTTTCCTCAATTTTGTAGATATTGTGGTCAAACATCTGAGAAAAGAACAACTCGTTCCTGTCATTCAAAACAAAGCTTTCGGTATGAAAGCTCATATAGCGACCATCGTTATCCATTTCATAATTAAAAAAACTTTCAAGAACCTCCCCTTTTTGCAAAACAACAAGGCTGGCATTGTTGGGTTTGTCATCAATAATATTAAAAGTATGTTGGTTCGCTAAATAATAGGTTTCCTCCAATTTTACTCCGGTATCAGCAAAGATTAAGGGTGAAGGCGTAAAATCAAGATATTCAAAATCAGCTAAAGAAAACCTCAAAAACCCAAAGCCCTCGGAAGTATGGGTCATAATTTCAAAAGTTTCCTCATTTTCATCAATAAATACAGGACCTATCCTTAAATACTCACCCGGACCTCCTCCCTGCCGATTGAATTCAGCTATGAATTCGCCCTGCCTGTTAAAAAGAAACAATGAATGGCGGAGCAGATCAGCAACATATATGTGTTTATTGCGAATATAAATATGTCTTGTCCTGCCAATGGGCTTATCTTCAGGAGTTAAAAGCCTGACTGCTTCCACTGACTCTACGAACCCGGAGAGTAAGATTTCATCTTTGACATCCCGCGGGTTTATTTTTAAGACATCATCCTTGCTCACTCCATTGCAGCCCACAAGAAAGATGCAAACAATTATATATTTAATTTTAACGCGCATAATCTAGGCTTTTTAAAACACAGATGGCAAATTGTCGTAATATATGCCACGAAAAATGTTTTCATTGACACCAGCTTCGAACTTTCCACTTTTCACTTATCACTTTTAGTTTCCCTTCCACCTTCTGGCTTACAACTTTTCATCCAACACGCACCTCACCGATACCCCATTGATTACCGGTCCCCGGGATTTGAAAATGGTTGGATGCTCTGGGGCGATAATCCGCCCCCATTTCCTGTAACCCATTTCCGTTTGTGTAGAGCTCAGCCAGTGTCCTCCAGTATCTATGCCCGGAGGTCTGAATGCGCCATTACCCCACCGGATTCTGCCCGGTAAGGCTGAAAATCCATACAAATCTTCATCTGGTGTTTCCACATCCCAGCCGTAAGAAGCCCTCAGCAAAGCCCCTTCATTGGTTCCCCTGAATGCTTCGTGGTATTCATACAATCGGTTTTCCTGCTCAGACAATAAAAATTGTTGCTCGCAGTTGCTGTATCCCGCGTCATTACAAATAAACCGCTCAAGCATTGTCCACTCGTCGTGCGAGGGGATATGCCATCCCGTGGGGCAAATCCCCTGTGCCATTTCATGGGTTGCTCCACACATGGCTTGTGCCCATAGATAGAGCCCACCTGTCCAATCGCAGTTTCGCTCATCATCGTAGTAGCAGTATTTTTCAATATGTGAACAATCCGTACCCTGATGCCGGGGTTTGCCCTGCGCATCGCGGCTGTTGATACGCGTACCCACGTTCAGGTTCTCTGCCATCCAGCATTGTGAGCCGATTTGCGTAGTACGATAAAACCTCCCTTCATAGAAAAGATAATCATTGCATTGAAAGTCTGTACCAAAAGGCAATGGGGCAACAAATTCACTGAGTGACCGTGCATCCTCTTCAATAGAAACGGTATAGGAAGGGCTTTCCCGGTTCAACCATTGCCCGAGTGCCCGGCTGTTAAGTTGAAAAAGCGAATGGGGCTCATCATTGAGCCAGAATCGCACAAAATACAGGGTATCCTGAAAAGAGAGGGAGTCCAGGGGGGTGAAGGTTCCCAGCTGTAGCAACACATGGCCACTTACATCGGGCTGTACAAGGTGGGCTTCACGGTAGATGGGCTCAGTATTCAAATTTGAAACTGTAATATCCATTTCTACATGCAGTTGGGCATTAACAGCCCTTGTTGGCAGCCGATGCTGCAAAATATGCCGGTTTTGCCCGTAAAGCAAAACGGGTTGCAGGCCTATTAACAAGCCAAAACATATTCTCAGGTATCTATTCATATGTTTCAATTCATCGTTTGCCGGGGTTATTAATTGATTCTTGCAAAAAACCGAATATTCGGGAACTCGTCAGACGAATGGGAGAATAATTCTAAAAAGATAATTAATGGCTCGGGTTAAAAAGTAATTACTCATCATTTTCAAGTAGGTATTTAAATAGAAACACCACGGCTTAAACCGGTAGCTCAACAATCTTAAATTTGTCATCATGCTCATCAAAAGCAATCCCATACAATTTGCCTTTTTTATCAGAAGCAAGCCGTAACACCCTGCGATCTAATGTATAATGAGTCACGAGTCTACCGCTAAAGTCGAGCTCATAAATTATATTAGGAATCGCCTCTATGGATCTATTCTCTGCGTCTTGAAGGGAAATATCAGCATGCAGCAGGAATAATCTCTCGGGCAGTAAAGCAATATCCATGAAACCATTTGGTGAAATCTCTTTATCCCATTGAAACATTTCGCCGGTCGCGGAATACCTGGGTTCTTTAATGAATCCTGTTGCAAGTTCAACAAAACTCCCGTTTTCCATTTTTTGTAAAGAATAATAGGGAGTACTATATGCTGCAAAGGCAAAGTAGTTGCCGTGAGGATCAAATTTGACGGTACCCGTTAGTTGTTGACCAATTTCTGAATTATCATATTCTGCAAAAGGATTGGCCACCACGCTAAAACTCTCAAGGCTGTTAAAGTCTATTTTACTGACTAACCCGGGCACATCACTGGAGAATACAAGTGCTTTAGAATTATCGTATAACACGAGTTTCTCCACGAATAAATCTGACTCTAAAAGGACTTCGTTCCGGGGCACCGGATTCCGGCTAAAACAATTCATGTCATAAGACACTATCTTTTGCGCGGAAATATCGAAAACGTTTACATTGTCATTAACATGGATTGTAGATGGAGCTGCCAGCTCATAGGGGCCATTCCCCTTTTTCACGGCATCAAACAAATGCTCTCCGTTTTTAAGACTATAAACTTTAAGTATATGTTCCGAACCAAAGGGATCGATTACTACAAAACAACTGTCAGTCAGGATAAAATCACCGGGTATTCTAACAGGTAAATCATCTACAATCACTATAGTTTCCAACTCTTTATAATTATCAAAAGAAATGGATTTGTCACCCGAACAGGAAAAAAGTATTAAAACCGATACTAATATTATGCTTAAAATCTTTTGCATATTTTGTTCATTTTTTTGAGAAAAGTGTATACCTCGAAATTTCACACCTGCATTCACTTGATTTTTTAATTATTCAACTACTCGTCTGACGACTTGGAGTCGTCTGACGAGTGGAAAGCACTGCTGTTTTTATGTTTCAAGCCCTTCCAGCTTCGAGCTTTCAATCCCGAATCGCTTCACTCTCGGGATTTCCGCTTCGCTCCAGCTTTTCCATTTTTAGTTTTTCGTTTTTCACTTTCAGTTCTCTTCCGACTACGAGCTTCCATCGGGATTTTCCATCGAATATCTCGCAAGAAACAGCCCGTCCCGGTTTCTTTTAACAGTCCATAAGTAATGTTGCGATACTGCCAGGGCACTGTGCCAGCCCGGCTCCAGATTAAGAACTCTTTTTATTCTCATATTATTGGAGGTCAAATCAATTACCAAAATCTTATCAGAAAACACCTTCTCATTTTCAGCATAAACCATAAGCAAATACAACAAACCGTCGTCAAGGTATGCATCAGAAATATAATTACTGACAAAATTTTCCTGGTGAAGATTCCCTTTTG
>SLOR01000310.1 GCA_007132395.1 Bacteroidales bacterium | reverse complement strand
GAACAACACCCCGACCTGCCTCCCATTATAGGCCTCAGCGCCAACGCTTTTGAAGGAGACCGGGAAAAATACATGCGTATGGGTCTCGATGAGTATCTTACCAAACCTCTGAACCGCGAAGAATTTCAAAAGGTTCTACAAAAGCTGAGAATAACCATATCTGACCAGGAAGCGTAAGACGCGAAGCAGAACAAACCCTCCCTCAGCATACTACAAGAGTCCTGGTTATCAGCCTTCAATGCACCACATGATTTTTTGCCTATCTTTAACCTACACATAAAATACATAAAGTATGGCCAGATTCTTACCTTTTTACATTACATCAACCTTACTCACAGCACTTATAATGACATCATGCAGCGGACATCATGAAAAGGATTTCCTTCAGGCGGAGACATATATCTGCCCCAACAACATGGCTGAATACATTGAAGTGCTGGCTTCGAATGAATTTATGGGCAGGGCTCCTTTTACAAAAGGGGAAACACTCAGCATAGCATACCTCGAGAAACAGTTCAGGGCCCTTGGTCTGGAACCGGGCTGGCACGACAGTTACCTGCAGGAGGTTCCTATGATGGAAGTAGTTGTAAATCCTGATGAGCAAATGAGAATAGAAACCCAGTCGGGTTTAATACAACTGGAGTACATTAAGGATTACGTGGCCTTTTCACCCAGGGTAAGCCCGGAAACCCACATTTCAGAAGCGGCTCTGATTTTTGCAGGATATGGCATCGTGGCACCTGAATACGGATGGGATGATTATCAGGGGATTGACGTGAAGGATAAAATTGTGGTGGTACTGGTAAATGATCCGGGCTTTGCCACGGGCAACGATAATCTTTTTAACGGAAATGCCATGACCTACTACGGTCGCTGGCCCTATAAGTACGAAGAAGCAGCCCGGCAGGGAGCCAAAGGCCTGATGATTATACACGACAGCCCGGGTGCAGGATATCCCTGGAGCGTAGTAACCAACGGGGCGCGTATCCCAAAACTTTATCTGGAAGACGAAACAGGTTATGCTGAGCGCAGTGGCATTGAAGGTTGGTTTACCACAGAGGCTGCTACAAAAATTTTCGCCCATGCAGGCCTTGATTTTCAGTCACAAAAAAACAAGGCCGCAGAACCTGATTTCCAGCCCGTACTGCTTAGCGCCCGGCTGAAGGATTTCTCCATGAAAAAGTCTTTCCGCTATAACACATCTCAGAATGTATTGGGGCTCTTGCCGGGCACCGACCTGGCCAAAGAGGTAATCATATACTCTGCACACTGGGATCACCTGGGCATAGGGCCCGCTCTCAATGGCGATTCCATATATAACGGAGCCGTCGACAATGGCACCTCCCTGGCATGGATGCTGGAAATTGCAAGAGCCTTTACCCGGCTGGAAAACCGACCCCGCCGTTCTGTTTTGTTTATCGCTCCTACAGCTGAAGAGCAAGGATTGCTGGGCGCATTTCACTATGTTCAAAACCCTGCTTTTGCCCTCCATAAAACCGTGGCCAACATCAACAACGACCTGATGCTCCCCTTAGGACCCATGAAAGATGTTATGATTACAGGTTATGGACAATCTGAGCTGGATGACCTGGTTAAGGAAGCCGCCCTGAGACAAGACCGCTATGTAGTGCCTGACCCCACACCCCAAACGGGCATGTTTTACCGTGCCGACCATTTTGCTTTTGCCAAAGCAGGAGTACCAGCCTTGTTTGCCAGGGGCAACACCCATCACCGTGAACACGGAATAGAATGGACCGCACAAAAAGAAAAGGAATGGCTGGAAAACTACTATCACAAACCCACCGACAAATACGACCCGGAAACCTGGAATCTGGAAGGAGTTGCAGAGGATGCACGTCTGGCATTCTACATAGGATGGAAGCTGGCCAACAGCAATCACTTCCCCAACTGGAAAGAGGGATCAGAATTTAAAGCCATAAGAGATACAATGATGCAAAAACAGCCTTAACCGATGGCATGAAAATTTTGCCCCAGGTCGTAAACCATTTCCCTTATACACTGTGCCCAACATTGGGGATTTTTTGATTTATCGATTGCCTTCCAGGAAACAGGCTTTCCAAAAACAAGCTCAATCCGGGTGGTTTTCTTTTTAAACATTTCCTGAGGTAAAAAAAGGGTTTCTACAGACATCTTTATATGGAAAAACTGTCTTAGCCGGGCTATGCGATAAAATTTCTGCGAATTCTGACCGGTAATAAAAACCGGGACAATATCCCTTTGGTTTTGCACAGCTTTGCTCACAAAGGCTTTGTGCCACTGAAGATCCTGAATTTGCCGCCCTTGCTTGCGCGACACTTTCCCTGCAGGAAAAATCATCACCTGGGCATCGGATGCGAAGGCTTTTATAACAGCCTCTGATTTATCTTTATTATTCCTGCCAAAAACATTAACGCCCACTATCAGGGGATGCAGATTGGGGATGTTGTTAAACAATTCGTTGGAGGGCGAAATCACCTCACCTGTAAGTTGGTGAATGCAGCTTAAAAATGCCAGCGCATCAATACCCCCGAGGGGATGATTGGCCACAAAAATATATCGCCCCTGTTTTGCAATCCTTTCAGGATGATGCATTTTAACCTCAATTTCCAGCTCAGAAAGCATGGCATTCACAAAATCAATCCCGGTCTTGTCCCGGTGTTTGAAATGAATGGCATTGAGCTGCTCTTCACAAAGAATCCCTTTCATCTTATTAATGATAAAACGGGGTAAGGATTTAAGAACTCTGTTATTGCCCGCTGCAATAAGTGCATCCAAATCCACTATTTTTTTATAATCTGCCTGTGCAGTGTCCATCGGATTTCTTTAAATATCATGTTAGTTGATGATTCCGTGCAATGAATTTAAAAGAAGAGTAAGATACAGTCCTGCCGGAACCTTCAGAAGGGTATAATGTCCATTAAAATCGGTAGTAAAGTTACGCTATAATATCTTTTCATATACCAAACTCAAATACAATTTCAGATACTTTCATCCAACTGCAAATCAACCCCTTACATCCGAATCCTTAACAAATCAGGAGAAACTTTCATATTGATACCCTAAATTGAGACCTGATTTTACAAGCATTCTTTTAAGTGAGACCCTTTGAGGGACAAAATGAGACCCCCGGCAAGCAATTCTTGTTTTCCTTTGCATTCTCAAATTTGTTTTTCTCACCTTAATTTTTAAATATGATAGTGTTTAGTATCTTTTTATCAGTAATCATTTTTACCGGAACAGTAATGGCCGGATTTACCGGCACCCAATCTGAATTACCGGGCAGTCAGGCTCCGGCGGAATTGTACTTCCCCTTCCATATTCATATCGACCCTATGGAGCGCCTTCTGCTGGTAAATATTGAAAACGACCCCGACACACTATACATAGGATTTGAGCCGCAGCTTTTCGATGATGCTGTTAACGGGCAAGGGATGCTTGTAATCGCATGGAGAACCGATGGGTATGTTGACGTTTATCATCAGCCGGGCTTAAAAATTCAGCCGGAGAAGTACGATATCGCAGGTAACGGCCTGGCCCACCTGGTGGAAGCCCCCCTTGAGGGAGCTTACTTCAGGGTTGAAGGTTCGGGTGTGCAGGCCTGGTTTAAGCTATATGACCTGTGGGGACGGGAGATAGAAGTAAACATTCAGGAAAGCCACCCCGGAAAAAGAAAACCTTTTGGGTTACTGGCCCCCATGGGCGATGCGGCCCGCAACCCTTCGGCCATGCCCATGGTATTTTTGCATGACTTTTATTTTGTGCGGCAAAAACACACTCACATCTCCATCCGCATTAATGGCAAGAACCACATGCCCGATAAGCTCCCCATGCCCCTGGACCGCAGAAAGATGTATTTTGCCCGCTATAGCCCGAATCCGCTTATTGCTACTTTAAACCCCGCACAGCAGGGAGCATTGACAGCATACCCTCACAACGGAACACGCACCACCTATCGGGACAATACTACCCTGCAACTTGAGCATACAGGTGAAGGCTACGCCGTAAAACAAATGAGCGTGCATCACGAAGCGCATCAGCTGAATATGGGCTTTTCTCCTGCATTCCCTGATATCAGCCAATGGAGCCCCGGCAAACGCCTCAAAGGAGACTTCCGTATTTGGGGGCATCACACCACCGGACACATTTCCGGACACTATACATTAGATTTTCAGGACGGGAGATATGTACTGCACATGATTCCCCATAAAG
>SLOR01000200.1 GCA_007132395.1 Bacteroidales bacterium | reverse complement strand
TAAAAGTAGATTTTTTCATTTAGTTTAATTGTATTATTCAAAGGTTATTCTTGTTTTACCACCCCTAATGTGTGGAGTGTAGCGAAGGCGTAGCCGAAGCGTAACGGAGCACATTAGGGGTGGGATTGTTTCTCTTTCTATATCACTTAGGACTATTAAAAATGCAGCTTTCTCAACAATACGGGTTGGTGTTCTTTTCTCAAACAACTTTTTTATTTTTTTTGCTTATTTCCAACCACGCTTCAAGATTTTCATTAAAGCGTTCAATTATAACTATTGGGAATATTGGGAAGTCGGCACCATGTCCAGTGTCGCCTCGAGTTGCAGTTAGGTTTTTATCAAACTCTAAAAGGTCTTCCTTTAAGTCCGTAAAATATTTTCCTTCTGCGAAACTTTCAGTATCATAATATTCATCAATAAACAGTAATTCCATTCTTTGACTTTTTGCTCTACATTTTAATATTGGTTCTTATGCAATAATCGCCAACTTCGCTACCCCTCCTTCCAAAGCAACGATATCCTTCCCCCCAGGGAGTATACCCCGACTGAAGTGCAGTGTTTCATTGGATGGCTTGCTTATATAAAAAATGCAGGGGTATGCACTCTTCCAATAACCGAAGAGCACATACCCCTGTAAAAGAAGTGCAGAATCATAAACCCTGTTTTATGGAAGCTTCCTCAAAGGCAGGGAGAGCATGGTTTAAAGATTCGCGAAATGAACATTGTCAATCAATACCGTGGCTGCTACAAAGGTGCCGTTGCCATCCGTAGGATTCCAGATGGCAAAAGGTATTTTCAGCTGAATGAGATCCAGGCCCTGAAAGTCGCTCAATGGTATGGCATATTCAACAAAACCGTTGGTCAATGGAGTGCTTTCATAGTCCTTCAGAAATAAGGCAGCGTTGGTTGTGGAACTTTCCAGCTTAATTTCGGCATCAACCAGGTTTTCGGGCTTGTTAAGTGCGAATACAAGGTGTGAATAGCTGCTTAAATTTCTTGGCTGTTCCATTAAAAAGTAGGCTCCACCCCACGAGCCGCCGGGGAAGTCAAATACCAGGCTCAAACCGCCATCTATGGCATTTTCTGAAGTATCAATATAAGGCTCGCCACCTCCTCCAAAGGCAATAACCTCCAGGTTGCCTAATTCTTCAAAGCCTTCTTTAATTGCATTATCGGCAATGTTAGGCTCCAGTGGCTGACCCAGGGTTTCTTCCTCGATATTGAGTATAGGAGGTGCAGGAGGGGTGAAATCTTCCATTTCGAAGACTCTCACATAATCGACATACATACGCTGCGGGAATGAGGTGGTCGCATCAGGATATCCCGGCCAGTAGCCGCCCACAGCAACATTTAGAATGAGATAAAAGTTGCGAAGAAATTCCTTCATACCATCTTCAATAGCCACTTCATGGTACTGAACTCCATCTACCATAAAGCTTAATTTTTCAGGTGTCCACACCAGGGTAAAAACGTGGTAAGCTTCACTGAAGCTTGCGCCCGGGGCTTCAAATACCCCCTGGCTTTCTCCCTTACGGTTTTCCTTATCAACATAATGAATTGAGCCGTATATTATATTGGGATCGTGACCCAGCATTTCCATGATGTCTATCTCACCACAACCGGGCCAGTCAACGATTTCCCGATTATCACCCAGCATCCATATGGCAGGCCATATACCCTGGCCTTCAGGCAATTTAGCCCTTACGTCAATCCTTCCAAATCGCATACTGAAAAGGCCGTTGGTAGTGAGCTTAGCAGAAGTATAATCATTCTCTGCGTGTTTAACTGCGGTTATCATCAAGGCTGATATATCGCCATCCATACCCACCCGGGCATTTTCGTCGCTGTTAGTGTATATCTGCAGCTCATTGTTGCCCCATCCTCTGGGCAGACCGTAATCTGTTCCGTCGCCGGTTTCGAAGGTCCATTTTTGCGGGTCAATCTGTCCTTCATCAAATTCGTCATTCCACACAAGTACGTATCCTTCAGGAATGTCAATCGCGTCAGTGGGGTCAGTATCATTCTTCTCGCAAGCGTAAGCGGCAATTACAAAGATTGCCGGCAGCAGGATTTTCAGTAGTCTTTCCATTGTATCTGTTTTTAAATTGATGTTTTCCTTTCAGCTGTTAACAGCAGCATATTACATGCAGCTCTCCCGGTTCAGGACAATTCAAAATTATAATTTTTCTGGAAATTGAGCAGCAACAAGCCAATGTTCAGCAAAAATCCCCCAAAAGCCTTGCAATATGCATGGGCCTTTGGGGGATATAGTTCAATGCGGCAGGTGCTGGACGCTAATTGCTTGTATACAACGGTTGCGTGTAGCTTGCAATTGCCGGTTCAAATTATTTCTTTGCAAATTTAATCAGTTCTTTATTAAACTTTTCCGTTTCCTCCAGAAACAAGCTATGACCGCTTTTTTTAAAGCCAACAAGCTGAGAATCTTTTATACCCGACTTCATCTGTTCGGCCAAATCAAACGAACATATTTTATCTTTCTTCCCGTGCATAATCAAGGTGGGAACTTTAATTTTCTTCATATCGGGCCTAAGGTCGGTATCGCGCAGGGCTATTAAACATTGTGCTGTTGCATAAGAGGAAGCACTTAATCCGATTCCGTTCAGCCAATCGCGTATCCCTTTGTTTAAGGAGGTTTCGGCAGCTGAGAATATCTTTGCGAAATTCGAAAGAAGTTTTGGCCTGTCCTTATAATTCAATTGGATTAATTCATCTACAGCGCTCTTTGGCAGATTGTACGGAAAATCTTTACGCTGTGTCCAGATGGGGGCTGCTGCCCCACACAATACCAGCTTAGAAACATGAGCTCCTTTATACGTTGACGCATAACGAATTGCAATGGACCCACCCATGGAAAAGCCGGCCATAACAGCATCTTTTATGTCAAGTTCACTCAGAACCTTTTTTATATCCGATGCGTGTATATCGTAATCATACATCCCGTAAGGTTTATCAGACTTGCCAAATCCTCTCAGGGTAATTCCGATTGCACGAAAACCGGCATTCATCAAATCATTGTATTGATATTCATACATCTCATCACTTAACGGCCAGCCGTGTATCAATATAATGGGTCTTCCTTCGCCTGCATCCGTAATATGAAGATGAACATTGGGCTCTGCTTCAATGTATTCTGCCCGGGCGACAACTGTTTTTGTCTTTTTCATTTTTAATAGGTTTTCAAACGTCCGGTTATTTTTTCCAGAGAATTTTTCAACTTGTCGATGGCGCCAAAAAGAGCCTTTTCATGGGTATTTGCCTGGTTGGTAACTGCGACTGGGTTCATGCCTGCAAGTCTGGCTTCTACCAGGCAGCGTTTATCGTTTTGCCCGTCTTTATTACCGTCCTCATCCGAGAAATGTACTTCCACCCTTGTTATCTGCTGGCTGTACCTGCTCAGTTCTTCCGTTACTATATTTCTTGACGAAGCAATAAGACCTTCGTTCCCATCTACATTTTTATCTGTATTAAATTGTATTTGCATTTTTTCCCCATTTAGGTTAATAACAAATTTTTTATTGTACAAAGGTGGGGATACTGATAATGGAAAGCGTTACACCATTCCGGAAAATCATTGCATCATTCACAGGTTATTATCACCCTGGAAACATATTACAATAGCTGTTTGGCCGGAAATATTTTATGGGAAGATGATGTTAGCAAGCATTTTACTTTATCAAATCTTTTATCTCTCTTTTAAAGTTCTCTGACTTAATTAAGTAACATAGCCACTAGTGAATTTCATTTTTCAATCTTGTCTTTTCAACCGGGTACCGGCAAAAACCAGTAAAACATTGTCTACCCAGACTTCTGCAAGTTGTAAGATTTCATTTTCGCTCAACAGGTAATAATGAACCGAGCTTGTACGCTGCTCTATTTTACCATCAGGATGAATCTCCTTGTAGGATTCATGGATATAAATATGATTATCCAGAATCCTGCCCAAATAGGTGTAATCGATGATTTCGTTACCTGTATTTTCATCAATACCCGATTCATCCGTACTGAAAATGGTATCTCCCTGAATCATCATGTATGAATAGCCGGTATAATTAGTAGGCTCACCGTCATGATTGAGGAATATATTTCTCATCATAACAGTATCATTCAAGGTTGTTAATTCCACTTTAATCTTCCCGCTTTGTACTATCCCGTCATTTCTGTTTACATAGTTTTGGAAGTCGCCCAGCCAGGCAGTATTTG
>SLOR01000102.1 GCA_007132395.1 Bacteroidales bacterium | reverse complement strand
TGAATGGGGCTAAAGCCCCTTGGTTTGTGGCAATCCCTTATCCGTTGGCTATAGCCAACGGCAATGGATAGGAGCTATAGCCGGTATCCATTGCCGTCAGTTTTAACTAACGGTTTAGAAAGCCTAAAGAACAGGGGGCTTCAGCCCCATCAATTGGACTGTCAAGAAAACGGATAATCATATTCCATTTTAATCATAAATTAAATAACCATGAAAAAAAATTATTCCCTTTCCGTTTTTAAAATGTATATGTCGGTATTTACCCTTGCGGTACTAATTACCACGAACACCGCAGCCATTGCATCAGATTCCTTCTGGCCCCGACGCATCAATGGCAGCGGACAAATTGTAAGTCAAACACGTGAGCTGCCGTGGTTCAATACAATCAGCGTAAGCAGTGCCATTAATGTTTTCATTACACAGGGCGAGTATTTTGAAGTAAAGGTAAAGGCCGATGACAACCTGATAGAATACATAAAAACAGAAGTACGCAAGGATGAACTTGTCATTGGTATGACCACAAATATTAACACTGGCAGGTCGTCCACCACTGAAGTACATATTACAGCACCCGCGTTTTTATCTGTAAAAGCCAGTGGAGCATCCAACGTAAGCTCCCGTGGTATAATCCGGCAAGAGAACATCCAAATCAGGGGTTCGGGCGCAGCAGACATTCGCCTGAATCTGGATGCTGCCTTCATGGAACTAAAATGCTCGGGCGCTTCCGATGCCAGGATTGAAGGCTTTGTGCAATCGGCCCAGGTGGAACTAAGTGGTGCCAGCGATTTTAAATCGGGCGACTTCCTCTGTGATGTTCTTGATGTTCGTTTGAGCGGGGCCAGCAGTATGCGCATTGGTGTCGTTGAAGCAGCAACAGGCAGGCTCAGCGGCGCCAGCGACCTGCATGTTAAAGGCAACCCGCGCATGGACATCCGCACATCAGGGGCTTCTTCGGTGAGGAACGTTCGTTAAAAAGGGTAATCTCGAAACTACAACATTATTTCCTGATTCCACACCACAATCCCTTTGCAATCACCTAAAGATTAGTATCTTTGCAGCACTTTAAAAACACCAGACAGGCCGGGGAATTTATATATTTTCCGGCCTGAGGTTTAACCCACTGTAAAAGAAATCAGTCTTTACCGCATAAAACCGGCAACCCCGATGGAATCCATAAAAAAAATTTACCGCATAGGCACAGGCCCTTCCAGTAGCCACACCATGGGCCCCAAAAAAGCAGCAGAGAAGTTTTTGTCGCGCAACCCCGATGCCCCTACTTTCAAAGTTACACTTTACGGAAGTTTGGCCGCCACCGGCAAGGGCCACCTCACCGATTACGCCCTGGAGCAGGTTTTCCATGAAAAAAATTTAACTATCGACTGGCAACCTAAAGTTTTCCTGCCAAGACACTCCAATGCTATGACTTTTTATGCTTTGGACAATAATGAGCAGATATTGGACACATGGACTGCTTACAGCGTAGGAGGGGGTGCCATTGTGGATGACAATACAACTTCTGAGACACACAAAAAGGTATATGACATCACTACCATGGAGGGGATACTGAACTGGTGCGACAAAAACGGAAAACAATTATGGGAATACGTTGCAGCCTGTGAAGATGAAGACATATGGGATTACCTGGCAGAAGTATGGAAAGTAATGCAGGCCGCCATCGAAAGGGGGTTGGAAGAAGAGGGAACTTTGCCCGGAATGCTGAAACTGCCGCGCAAGGCAGCTTCCTATTATATTAAGGCCAAAACCTTTAGTGGCTCCATGGAAAAGCGCTCCATGATTTACGCCTTTGCCCTTGCCGTATCAGAAGAAAATGCAGGTGGCGGTACCATTGTAACCGCTCCCACATGCGGCGCCAGCGGGGTTTTGCCGGCAGTACTAAAATTTGTGCAAACCTATTATAATGCCACAGACAAAAGAATCCTTAGGGCACTTGCCACGGCAGGACTCATTGGCAACCTGGTAAAATACAATGCCTCCATCTCGGGAGCCGAAGTGGGATGTCAGGGAGAAATCGGAACGGCATGTGCCATGGCCTCCGGTGCAGCCACCCAATTATTCGGTGCCACCATCTACCAGGTTGAGTATTCAGCAGAGATGGGGCTGGAGCACCATCTGGGTCTTACCTGCGACCCCATTGCCGGACTGGTGCAGATTCCCTGCATAGAAAGAAACGCTTTCGCTGCTGCAAGGGCGTTAAACCACAATACCTATGTGCTTATGTCCGACGGCCGCCACCGCATTTCCTTTGATGAAATTGTGAGCGTGATGAAACAAACCGGGCACGATCTGCCAAGCCTGTACAAGGAAACCTCTACCGGGGGCATGGCCATATTTCATGGAAAAAAACCAGACGATAATTTACAACTATAAATAAATCACATCATCTTTTTCAAATCCGCAGTAAGGAACAGGACTGCCTTACTGCGGATTCACTTTTTCTATTATTTCAAAATCATGCTTTCCAATCTTTGCGCTAAACACGAAGAACAACTTTACGAAACCCCCATTATTCATCAAACGGCCTGGTGGTCGGATGTAAAAAAGAGAATTGGCGTACAATCCTGCGCTTTCAATTTTAAGGTAAGGAGCAACATCTCCGGAAAAGAGAAAACGCAAAATTTGATAGAGACCGATATGCTGGTGATGATTGAGCCGATTGACCGCAACCAGTATATAGCCTATGTTCCCCATGGCCCGGAATGGGAACCTGATGCCGAGAACCTGGGGGAGTTTCTGGAGGAGCTTTCCGAATCGCTCATAGGAATGCTGCCTCCGGGCTGCATTTTGATTCGCTATGACCTGCTATGGAGATCACTATGGATTGATGATGCGGATTTTTTTGACGAAAAGGGCAACTGGACAGGACCTCCCAAGCAAAACATACAAGAGTTGCGCTTCAACTTCAACACTATCAATTGGAATTTCCATAAGTCATGGTCCAATATACTGCCCAGCAACACCATTTTTGTGGATTTGAAAAAGAGTGAAGAAGATCTTCTGCAGGCCATGAAGCCCAAAACACGCTACAACATAAGGCTATCGGAAAGAAAGGGCGTGCATGTAAAAACACTGGGCATCGACCAGATTGAGATATGGTATAAGCTTTACTCCGAAACAGCGCGCAGAAATGGAATCTTCGTTGACGATTTGGAATACTTCAGGGCGGTATTCAAAGCCAAAGCCAGCTGCTCCTTATCGCCTGCTGAGGTTTACCTGCTGGTGGCTCAACAGGACGCCAATCCATTAGCAGCCATGTTCCTGGTAATTTCGGGCAAACGTGCCACCTATCTTTACGGAGCTTCATCCTCTCAACATCGCAACCTCATGGCACCTTATGCCTTGCAATGGGAAGCCATGCGACTGGCAAAAGCCAAAGACTGCACCGACTATGATATGTTTGGTGTGGCACCCAACCCCGACCCTGAGCATCCCATGTATGGGCTTTATCGTTTTAAAACCGGATTTGGAGGGCAGCTGTTCCATGCCCTGGGCTGCTGGGACTACCCCATTGACCAGGAAACCTACAAATACTTCAGAGCCTGGGAAATGAAGCGCCAGGGGTATCATTTGCGCAACTAAGCATGAAATCAGGTTGTTGTAAGATGCACCACTACTTTGCTTACCTTGCCGGTTCTGCGAAATATTTCTCCGGAAATATTTTCAGGAACCCTTAGCCCCGGAACCTTTGTTGACGGCAAACCTTCATCTGTAAACACCTCAATGGCTTCAGCGGCAGATTTCCTGTACACAACGGGAATATTGCAATAGCTGAATTCCAGCTCCTCCTCAAGTGCTTCTTCGAAAAGAGATTGAGCAATTTCAATCCTCCCTTTCTGAACAAACAGGCCCAGCTCATTGAACCGACTCAGGATATCTTCCTTCACCTGCCCGGTCATGCCGGGTTGCTGAGCACCCATCATGGAAGGTGTATGCGAATAAGGGTCGGTGGGAAAAGCACCATATTCCTGCGGTTTTTTGTGCAGGCCAATGCCTTCTTTCACACGGTAGTAGTATTCTTTCAATTGCGGAATCCAGGGCTGGTTTTTCTCATCACGGGCAAACTCCACAATGCTTTCTCCCAGCGACAACAACAATTTGGAAACCATATGCCAGTAAATGGAACCCAGCCCTTCATACTTGTAGAAAGAACCTGAACGGCCGGTGAAAGCACGATGGTTAAACACGTCTTCATAAATATCCAGCACCAGGG